>NZ_DBLYGC010000003.1:0-184718 GCF_056818865.1 Butyribacter sp. | reverse complement strand
CCATTGGAAATATAATCTCGATGATATTGATGTATCGGAAGAAATCATTGTTGATACACTGCCTGTCAAAAAGTCGAGTTAATTAAAGGATGAAATACTAGCGTAAAGGATAAGCTCATTTCTGTTTGTAAGGTAGTGGTATTGCCGCTTATCATTGCAGGCATTGTGGTATGTGCATTGTACCTTGCTATGCAGAATAAACTTGAGGCAGAAAGCTTAAAGGGGCCGGTTCTTGCCATGCGTGAGGATGTGGCTGCCAATACCTTTGTAAAGAGCGAAGACGCGTAAGTATTTTGAAGTGATATCTGTGGACTTAACAGCGATTCCAACCTGTGCCTTTAAATCCTTGGATGAGTTGCCCAAGGATGGGTTCTACATTGAAAATGCCATGACCAAGACGCAGATGGTGATGAAGGATGATATTGCAGACAAGGATTTTGTGATGGATAAGTACAAGAATGGCTATGAGATTACATCATTTCCGGCAGAATCCTTTGATGGTGGTGTAAACGGATCTCTTCGAAAAGGAGATATCGTGGATGTGTATGCGCTAAATCCTGATACAGAACTTTTGGAATTGTTTGCGGAGAATGTCTATGTGAGCGAGGTATACGACAATGCCGGTAACAGAATCACGGAGCCGGATGGGGTGGCAACATCTTTTACGGTATGGGTTACTCCGGAGGAAGTGGAGAGTGTGAATCTGGCAGTTGTGTATGGTGGCGTACAGATTTATTTGAAGGTGCAGTAAAAAGACTTGACAAGATGTTAAAAAAAATGTAATTTAGTACGAAATAATAAGCAACAAGGTGAGCATACTAGAATATGTATATAATATAGATTATTTGCTCAAAACGAACAAATGTTCCTTGGTTTTTTGATCGGGAGATAGTATAATCTTCGTAAGAAAGAAGTTGACATTAAGCAGTATATCTGATATTATGTACGCTATGTTTGGTGATTCTCCACCATTTTAAAGAGAGAAACGATAAAGTTTGGTGATTCTCAGCCGATAAATGAGAGACGATAAAGTTTGGTGATCAGCGACCAAGACAGCTGGCAATAACGATAAGGGAGCCTAGCGGCTTCCTTATTTTTTACAAAGGAGATAATGTGGAATTTACTAGCTTTCGTTTTGTATTCATACAACCTGATTATTTAGAGGAGCTTCATAATGCAGATTCAGAAATTTTTTATTCAAAAGACACTGATTATTCAAAAAAACCACATTTGGGAATACTTACTACTTGTAATGATAGGGAGTATGTTATTCCATTGACCTCAGCAAAAAGCAAGCATGCTAATTGGAGAGATATTACTGCGACTAACTATCGTGTATATGAAGAAATTGATACTAGAACGGCAGTAATAGATCCATATGATGTTATTGTTGAAGAAACAGATTTAAATAAACTAAGACAAAAAGGAATTCCGGAAAACGAGTTCCAATTTTTTAAGAAGAGAATTCTTTCTGTTTTAGAAATAAAGAAGATGTTTCCGGTAATTGCTGGAGTTTATCATTTAGCTGATTTGAGTACGCCAGCAACTACAGTAGAAGATGAACAGAGAAGAAACCTTATGATAAAAGAATATTTCTTCTGTAAAAAGTATAAAGAACAGATTGAAGCTAAAGCAAAGAAAATCTATGAAAAGCAGATGACAACAGGTTTTGTTGCTCCATATCACTGTAATTTTAGTGTTTTAAAATCTGTTGCAGATACATACGAAATAAAGAATTGATAATTGACATCCATATAAAGTATTGTGATGCAATACTTTATATGGATGTTTTTGGTAAAAAGGATATGTTATATTATAGATGCAGATTATAAAGATTTTATTTTGGTATTAATTGCAAAAGTGATATAATGTTCTTGAGATGGGGAGCGCGTATTCCGATAACCTGTCCCGTCGATATATGCGGAATATAAGGCATCATTCACATGACCGAATGCTGAAAACAATGTGACTACAATGGAGATGGAAGAGGACTTGTTAACCATTGTCAATGAACAAGCCCAATGGAGTTCTACTGGACGCAGGCAAGTGGTGACATTTACTTTGCGGGAACATCTGTCTGGTGATTCAGTTGAAGCTGGACGAACCTCTGTAAGGTGATAATATGTGCGGATATTACAGATTTGTCTGTACAGGAGATTAAGGACGAACTACGCATGGCTTCATGTAAAGTCGAACTTCGCATTAAGTAGTGAATGTGTGAAGAGTCCCTGCAAGATTAGGAGGATTGTAGGATTGCAGGAAACCTACATATTAAGAAAATCATTTATGAAATATATGCTCACATTGCGTGAGTATAAAAAGGAGGAAAGGGATCAGGTGGAGATGGCAACTTATTGTTTTAGTTGATATTTTTACTTGGAGGTGAGGCGAATGTTTCATTTGTGTAGCGAGCTCACAGGGATTGAGGTTCAAATCCCATTTACAACAAATGTAACTTATTGTTTAGATTATCGTCTCCATCCTATCTTGAATTAATTAGGACGGACTAATTGTTAACTTTCCAACAGATTGAAATGTATGGAAAGTTGCAACCGCTGATCAAAAAATATAAGGATCATATAGGAGAGTCAAATGTATTAACTGATGGTCAATTGTATTTTAATTATTTGCTACAGAAATATTTGAGAGATGAACGATTCGAAAGAGCTGCCTTTGAACGAAGGACAGGCGTTGGGAAGAATGTATACTACAAATTATCTGGTATTAGCAAAGAAACGAAGGATAAGCCAGTCAAAGCAGAAACGTTATTTGACGTGGCAATAGGATTAAGATTAACATACGAAGAAGCGTTAGTGTTGTTTACGCTTTGGGGTAAGAATCTGTTGTGTGATGATCCGGTTTTGCAAAAAATGAATGAAGAATTATTAGAACTAGATTCATGAAAACAGACGAAAACTGATATTACAAAGGTTTTTGAAAAAGGAGTTTTAATTAATTACAGAGGGAACAAGGTATCCGCAGATTACTGCTGGATACCTTATTTTGTTGTACTTTGATAGAGTCCAGGAATTTCAAAAAAACGTGTTATTGTGTATTATGGCTCTTAAAATCCGGCAGGTGTCTAAAAGAGTCCAAGAATCATCATATATTTTTATGATTGAGAATAAATTAAGTAAAATATTCTTGAAAGTCAATGGAAATACTAGGTATATAATAAAAAAAAGAATAGAAATATAAAATTATTCAAAAAGGGTTGACTCATAAGTTGATAGGTGTTATTATACAGCTAAGGAATAAATAAAACGATTTATTCTCAAAACCAATAAGAATAGGAGGAATATTTTGAAAATGGCGGAAAATAAGATTAATATGATTCTTGATGGCGGAAGCTACAAACTGTCTTACAGCAAGGGTGGTAAGCAGAACAAGGTTACAATTGGAAATGAGAAGAACATCACTGTAATGGCTGCAAGAAAGATAAGCTCGGAAGTAGAAGACTTGTTGAATTCGGATTTGAAGCTTGAACATATGGAAAAAATGCATGCGATTAATTCAGATGCAGTTAAATGTGGCTATCCAGAAGGTATTCTGAAATACCAAAATGTTTCTATTGAATTGGCAGTACGAATCTTGTACCCAGACGAATATGAAGCGTTTAAAAACAATAATGAATATTGCAAAATCAAGAGAGATGAAAAGCCGTTGGAGATTCTGAATATTGGATGTACAGGTTCAGGAAAAACACGATTCATTTTGAGCGCCGTGTTATCAAAGGAAGCATTAAAGAACTTCGTTCCAGCTCTAACAAGTCTCAGAGAGACAACAGCTTGTTCCATTATATACCATATTAATTGCACATCCGTAAAATTGGGTGAGGAATTTGATTTTAAGGTTGTGACACAGCTGAAAACGGAAGAGGAGATTATAAGTAGCATTAGAGGACTGATTCAAGAGGCTGTTGAGGAGTATATTGTTACAGTTAAGGAAAACTGCAAAACCATTTTGGATTTATCTGAATTGTGCGAGAAATGCAGGGGAGCCGTAGAAAAACGTTTAGAAATGAACTATGACAAAACCTTTGGTCTAGGAATCAGAAAAGTAAATAAGCCTTTAGCGAGTTTAATTGAAGAATTAACTAAGAGTGTGCTTATGGATTTTTATGGTAATAGCAAATCTATTGACAGATTAGCGAAAGAAGATGGCTATTTCATTATTAAGCAGCTCGTTCGAGATTATGAAGATGAGCAGTTTGATATAGGTAGTGATGTTATCAATCAGATGGTTGCAAAATTTGACATTTCAGACATTGTAAGTGAAGTCTATGGAAAATTGATGCAGGATTTGGAAGCTTATAATGCTGAATATTCTCAAAGTGCTGTTGCAGGAGGAAGTATAAGCTATTGCGGAAGAACAAAAGAAACAGAAACTTTACTGTATCTCAGCCATGTGTTTGGTAATAAGACTAAGCAACGAAAGGGAGATTTCTATACTATTGAACCTATTGTGAAAAATGCAGAGTTCTATTTTGAATCAGATCAGATTTCCTTGGATAGAGAGATTATTCTTTCTGATAGCGTAGGTATCAATCAAGGACAGAAGGATGCTGCTAGAATTAATGAGGTTGTTTTCTATAGAGTTCAGGAGTCTGTTCAAAGCAGAAAGCCAGATATAATTTTGTACCACACCAAACTGAACAATAAAGATGACTATATGCTTGACATCATTAAGAGATTAAATGCACAAGGATATAGTAGATCGACGTATATTGTGTCAGGCCGTTTGGATGAGGTGTGGTCAACTTATCTTGCGGATAATGGTATAGATAAAGAGGTTGTTACAGAGGAAGACTTTGAGGAATTCATTGATGTGACAAAACAGATTTACATAGAGTCTGATAGTGTAACGCTGAATTCTATTATTGGGAACAATTACTATATATGCGATAAGACCAATAGTCTTTATTATGAGTATACTTACGCAAAGGAATACACTTGCTCAGCGGTTTTGGAGCAGATAATCGATGCAAGAATGCAGAAAACGGAGGATAATTATCTGTTTGACGATGTAGACTTTATGGATATTATCCAAAGATATAACGTGGCAGGAAATGTATATCAGCAATTTCTCAACAGTATTCCAAGTATGATTCCGTTGGCATACAGAGATATGAGATGGAATACTTTGCAGAAAGCGATTGAGGAGCTTTGTTGGAATGGTTTTGGCTTTGATGTGCTATATCCGGCATTTAACATCAAAAATGCAATTGCAAATGAGCTGAATCGAGAGGATATAAAGATTGAATTTGAAAAGAAATTTGCAGAAAAAGCGGAGGAGATGAAGAAAAGGTATCTGCTTGAAGTAGCAGAGGTTGCTCAGATTGTATTAGTAACGGAGTATCGTGAATTCATGAAAAATCTTTTGGACATGCGTTATGATTCAAAACTGAGAACAAATTTGAGTTTGACCATGACAGATGATCGTAAGCAGAATCTTCATTTGCTTTATCAGAATTGTATGAAACAAAATGGAATACAAGGCGCTTATGCAATGCAGATGGTATTTCATATTGCATGGATTAGAACATTGGATTTTTTCAGAAGACAAGCACAGTAAAGACACGGGGGATACGAATGGATTATGTTTTTGATTTAAATACTCTTGAGACTACTGGAATAATTGAATGTCCGTATTGTGGTCGCAGTAAGGCATATGTTTACAATAATGCTACAGGAAAACTTTCAAGCGTATGCAACATTTGTGGCAGGATTGTACTGTGGGACTTTGATAACAAGACGGCATATAAAGCCAGAGCCAAGAAGTATGCTCAATAATTTTATATTGGAAGCTACACGAGCACTCAGGGCTGTTTAATACAGCTACTACTTAGCCGGGGCGTATCATCGTACAACATGAGTATTTGTTGTGCGTTGGTGAGCCTCGGTTTTTGTAACAAAAATTGTTTGGGAAACTGCTTGCTTTTTGCCATAAGCTGGTATATACTATAAACAGAACACATGTTCGAAAACAAACAACTTATGATCAGCAAAGAGTTGTGCAGTAGGGGATACTTAACTCGGTATCTATCGGAAAACCTGCTTCATTGACCGAGTGATCACGGTCATAGTAACAATTGCAGAGAGTGGCACCAAATCCCTTTTCTCTCGAACAAGATGATTATGGTTATCTTTTTGGAGGTGAATCACATGCAAGAGATCAAAAGTTCTAATAAGGAAACTATGGTGCATACTGACGAAGTACATGTTGCTTGTCCATGCTGCAAAAACAAGAGATTGTTTGATGCAGATCCGATGACAGAGGGCATTATAAAGATAAAATGTCCTATTTGCAAATCTGTTATTGCCGTTAGTTTTCATCATAAAAGTATATGCACTGAGCGAATCGCCGTATAGATATTTCTATAACGAGCAATGCCTGGCAAAAGTAGAAGGAAGAGCTATTTTTGCCAGGTTTTTGTTTTGTAATTTAAAATTCATATATATGGTTGACAAATCGTAAACCTGGTGTATAATGTGTAATATAGATAATAAAGAAGGTGGTGTATAGGATGATTCTAGAAGGCAATGAAGGATTAAAAGTGTATGCACAGAATAATGTTCTATCAAATGAAGAAACCTGTGACAAACTAAAAGTATCCAAACAATATTTGTATAGGTTAATAAATGAAGAAAAGCTTACACCTTTTAAGCAAATGAAGGGCGGATATTTGTTCTGGAAACCGGATGTTTTAGCTTTTGATCAAGAACGGAAAATTAAGGCTGGTTATGGATCTAGTACACATAAGGCAATAGAAGACTTTGAAAAATTGGATTTAAATCCAGAACAAATAGATTCAATTCATATATATAGATATGACAGAGATGCTGCTATTGATGATTTCTACGAGGTATGTGGTGGCGATGAAAAAAATCAGCTTATGTATATCGAGGCTCCAACCTTCATAATAAAAATGGTGGATTCTACTGAGTATTGGATTTCTGGATTGCTTTGCGGATATTGTGGAACATCAACGGGAGGTACCGAGAAAGTATTATACAAATTGGGAATTCTTGATTCGTATAATACAAGAGAATCGGAAGCATATGTTGCTGCTAGTCATATTATTCACATCTATAGAACTGACAGTGGCTGGGAAACAATAAGGAAAGAGAGTTATTGGGATAAACTGTGTGAAAAAGAGAGAGGAATCTTTGGTTTATCTTCTAATTTGTATTCTTACAATGGCAATTTGGTTTTGGTAGTTGAAAGATACGGAATCAATTATTCTGATAAGTATGAAATGTTACCTTCTGATTTTATCGAGACTTGCTTTGAATTTATTGATGATGCCACTATGGTCGAAAATTTGACAAAGGAGAAGGCACTTGAAACCGGTCATTATGTTACGCTTGGAAGATTAACAAATATTTTTCAAATAATTTTGTCGAACGACCAGAAGCGAGAATTATGGATGATTTACCCTAATGACGAAAAATACGAGGCAGAAAACCAAACAATGTTAGATATCTTGAAGCAACTTGGTTTGGAACTCACAGAGGAAAAAATCAGTTCAAGCTTTTGGAAGAAACTTAAGGATATTCCTAGAAGCATCACGAGGAAGTAGTAGGAGGCAATTATGGCAGAAAGAACATATGAGGTTCCTATTTGTGATTTGAAATCTCCAAAACGAAATAAGATTTTCTATGTAAGAGTCAACCAATATGGTGAAGTGTTGGAGTATATGGCTCAGAACGTTAGAGACTATCGATCTGTCACAAAACAGGAAATGCAACAGCAGGTACAAGAATATTTGTCAAAAATTAATAACAGAGGTTGAACTACTGAGCAACCGGGTCCATGAATTGAGACACCAACCGCCAGAGTCAAAATATTTGAAACTTGCAAATAGCAGGTTTTAGATGTTTTGGCTCTTTTTTTGTTTTCTTTTCACCAGAGGATATGAGTTTCGTGTTCTCTGTTGAGCAGAAAAGCTCAAACGGTAAAGCCTACCGAGGACAGGCTATTTAATCGAATATTCTCAAAGCTTTTTGAGTGCGCATTAGAAAAGCGGCGGGACGCATATTGAACAAAGACAGCATGAATTGAAAAGTTGTTTGTTCATATGCTCCGACCGCTACTTGTGATGCTCAAACAGGAGTAGGTGGAGTTGTAGTTCATTATATGCGTCCCGCGGAGAAGAAATTTCAACGCGAAAGGACGTATATTTATGAGAAAAGAATTTTTACAGCAGGAAAATGAAAACACAAGGAAGTATTTAACAAGAGCAGCTAGAATCTATGATTCAATTATGAATGGTACACCTTTAGAGGATGGTACAGTGCTAAGAGATATAATGGATGATGTGGAGCAAACTGAGTTCAAAAATTATTTGATGACTATTATGAATCCAATTATTGTGAGAGTTGTTGAATGTGAAGGCAGAGCGGCACATCTTACTTTTTAGGTAGAGGATATCTTGCTTTCAAGAGTGTATGAGATGGTGTTAAAAGATTTTGGTAAATTTAATAACTATAAGGAAGATTCTGAAGAAGAATACACACTTGCCAGTTTCGTTAAAGGAAGGATTGGTGATGTCATCAGAAATTCTGTTTCGGAAGATCAGGGTATTGGGGTAAACAGAAGCCGTCAGCGTAATTATGTGTGTAGAGTTAGATCTGCAATTGCAAACGAAAAGCAGATTGAGGAGGAGAAAATTACTGTTGATGAAATTTGCGAAAGGATTAATGCAGAGAATAAAAAGAAGAATGCTCGTAATATATCAAAAAAACTGGTGATGGAACTTTTGGCATTCGAAAAAGGATTTGTATCTACCTCTGAAATGGAAGAGAAGGGGGAGCAGCTTGGACAGTTACAGAGTGGACTTGTCACAGAGTTTGATTCAGAAATGGATTTTGATACTAAGGAGATTCTTGATGAAGCCTTCAAGTCACTTTCAGGCTTGGATTACTATATTTTGATGAAGGAATATGGAATGCTTGGAGAACAGATTCGAAATCAGGAAATGTGTGATTTTGTTGTAACTTCTTTATTCCAGAAGCTTCTTTTTGAAGATGAAACAATTCGTTCTAAGGCAGATCCAGTTAAGACTGCGTATAATAAGAAAAACAAAATCAAGAAAGCACTTGCCTCATTAAATGGCAAGGTTAATATGTCAGATCTTATTGGAACAATTGAAACTTATGTCGAGGATAAGTTGAAGTCTTATACAAATTAAACATATTGATACTTATCGTGCCCTGGGACAAACCTCAGGGCATTTCAATTGAATATACTTTAGTATTTAGTATTGGCAAAATACTAAATACCGTGTATTCTAGTATTGGAAGCAAAGGAGGTATCCATAATGCAGAAGGAAATATGTTTTACTATTGATTCTGATGTATACGAAAAGCTTACGATGGCATTGCAATTGTCAGGCGAAAATCAAGAATCTGTTCTTGAGAGTTGCGTGAAGTCGTATATTGCAAAAACTTTTGGTGAGATATCCGAAGAGTATAGCCCTGATAAGAAAAAGTCAGTTGTTGATAGAGATTATACAGGAAAGGCTATTCAGAGAATTCCGGCTTGGTCGGCAAAGCCGAATCAAAACAATCATAAAATTATAAGAGCATTCTTTACAGCTGAGGATTCTTTCGGAAGCGTGACTCTCGACACGATGGAAAAACTTTGCGGAGACAAGTCAAAATCTGAATTATATGTTGCTAATTTTAAGAATAATTATGCTCAGATGAAACTTGATGGTCCTAAGACGTATGGAAAAGTGTTTGAGGATGATGGGGAAAATGTTTGGATCTGGAAAGAGGTAGAAGTGGTACTCCGAAAATTTAAGGATTCTTTTTTAGGATAGTTGGGATGTCTATAAATTGCAAATCTGATACTTTATTATAGAAGATAAGAGTCAAGACATCAGTATAAAATGAACCAAATTGCAGCAACAATAGCGATGATATGAATTGTAGTATTTGCAAGCAAGTATTAGATATTACATTTCATGTGATTATTATCTAGAGGAAGTTTATATATGTATAAGAAAAGTGAAATAGAAATAGAAGTATTACCAGCGAATGAGGGGGACTGTATATTAATTACAATTGAAAAAGAAGATATACATATACTTATAGATGGTGGAACTGCAGAGACATATAGAAATTATTTAAAAACTCGTTTGATTCAGTTAAAAAATGAAGGAAAGGTAATTGACTTATTAATTGTTACACATATTGATAATGATCATATAGGAGGAATAATTGAGCTGTTTAAGGAAAATGGCTCAGATATGGATTCTAAAATAATCAGAATTAGAAATATATGGCATAATAGTTATAGACATTTACAGTTTGAGAAAAATCAGAAGTTAGGTAGATCAGAAAAAAATATATTGAATAAGATTATCGCTAATGGAGAAGTTTACTTTAATTATAATTTAGGTAAGAATAATCCGATTAGTGCGATGCAGGGAACAACACTTGCTGGGTTAATATTTGAAGGTGGTTATCATTGGAATGAACAATTTGATAAACAGGCTGTCATGAATAATGGAATAAATTATCAATTTGGAAAAGAATGTTTTATAACAGTATTGAAACCCAATATTTCTGATTTAGAGAAGCTTGGTAAGAAATGGAAGAGAGATTTAAAGAAATCAAAATATTCATTTGTATTTTCGGAAGATAAGTTATTTGATGACGCTTTTGAATACTATTGTCGTTGTATGCCAACAGATGGAAATGGAAATAATGAAAAGATATGTTATTCAAAACATAATACAGAAGAAATGACTATTGAAGAAATTTCTAAAGAATCAATGAGTGAGGATAATTCTATTACAAATAGGTCTTCTATTTCAGTAATAATTAGATACAGAAATAAAAAGCTCTTGTTTTTAGCGGACAATATAGCTGATGGTGTTCTAGAGTATTTATCACAAGAAGACAGGGTGTATTCGTTAGTAAAATTACCACATCATGGATCTGCAAATAATATTAGTGATGATTTTGTTGAATGTATAGAATCCGATACATATTTGGTTTCAACAAATTCAGAAAAGTATAATCATCCTGATATAGAAACATTGGCAAAGATTGCATGTAAGAGAACAGAGTATGTTAAGAGAATATATTTTAATTATAAAATTGACAAAGTTGCAGACTTTGAAAAGAAGATTTACGGAATGAATGATATAGAGTTTGTTTATTTAGGGGAAGGGCAGAAAATATATCTGTAGAAGGTGAACTGAAATGGGTAATTTAAAATCTGCTGTAGCTTTACTCATCTGTGGAAAAGAACAAGGTACAGCATTTCTAATTAGCAACACATTAGCACTAACGATGACACATTGTGTTGAGGATGCAATTGAAAATGGAGAGGATATAAAACTCGCCTTTAAAAATATTCCTGGTCAAGATGAAATAAATATAAAGGCATCTATCGTATCATATGAAGAAGATTATCCTGTATCAGTTTTAAGATTGGATAATGAAATTCAAATTGAACCATTGGGTATATTTTGTTGTGAAGATCACATTAGTCAAGAAGAAAAACTTATAGCGTATGGATATCCTCATGTAAAAGGGGATGAGGGATATCCTATTAATATATTTATCAATGACTATTTGAGTGAAAATGTAGTTAATGATGGTGATGTGACGTTAGTAATTGATCCTAAAATTCGAATAGAAAACTTTGCAGGAATGTCAGGAAGTCCAGTTGTTTATAGAAACAATGTGATAGGAATATTGATTGAGCAGGGAATAGAATCAATAGGTAATAACCGAAAAGCTGTCGATGTAAAAATGATTAGTATTAAAAGAATACAAAAGTTGCTCGACAATGTTAGAATTCAGTATTCATCAATAAAGTACGTGGAATTACAAGATGAATTAAGAAAGATGCAACAACCAAAGGAGTATCGTGAAGATGGTTGTTATTATGATGAAAGAAAAAAGAATTACAAAGAAAAATACGTTGCAGATTACTGTGAATTAGATGGTGCTATTGAAGACTATGAAAAATCAATTGAAATTAAATTGAAAAGTATTTTCTCAATTAAGAATAAAGGCAATATAAAAAAGGCCTGGGACGAATTGCGAGAGCTGACAGCGATGGTGAGAGGAAGTAAAAGTAAACCATCTAAAATGCTATCACGTTTATATTATTTACAAGCATGTTGGTATCTTGATGATTATGAAGATAGTAGTAATGCACAAAAATATATCAAGAAAGCTTTGGAAATAAATCCGGATTATGATTGTAGAAATTATAATGCGAAAAAACTCTTTATGGAGGGAAATGTTGTTGAAGTCAAGAAAGTGCTCTATCCAATTGATAATGTATCTATATTAAATACATACATACAACTATGTGTATATAATATCGAAATTGAAGATGCGTATGAAGTTTTTGAAAGTAGTAAACACTTGGCTAATGATGGGACTTACTATTTGATGTCCTTAATATGTATCTTGGACGGAGATTATGCATTAGCGCATCAGTATATGAAGAAGGCAAATGAAGAAGATAAGGATATGCCACTTCATATTATGATGGAAGGAGTGATTTTGTATTGGGAGTTACTTCCGTCAAATATGATATATGGTGATAGTCTGTTGCCTTCCATGTATGTAAATTCAATGCTTTTGCTAAATAGCGAATTGAAGCAAAAAGTCAATGAAATAGTGTCTTTGTATCAAAAAGCATATGAACTAGCTGAAATTGCAGAAAACACGGAATTACAGAAACAGATATTAGTTGTATGGTTGAATACACTTTCAATATCTGATGAATATAGAGAAGAAGGTTATAAAATTGCCTCTAAACTAATGGAATTAGAACCATATCAGTGTCAAGCAGTTATTTACTTTTGCGTTACTGGAAAAGAAATATCACTTAGAAAAGATTTTGATCCGACAGAGATTGTTCAAAAAAAAGGAAACAATATTGAATCAATGATTTCTTGTGTGTATTTGTTCATGAACAAAAAGGATTATGTGTCAGCATATAAAAAGTTAAAAGAGTATCGTTTTAAATTTGAAGAGATGCACATGATGAGTCATTGGTTTGAGCTGGTGGTACGATGCTGTGATGATTCAAAACAGTTGAGCCAAATGCAAGATAGTTTAGATAAATTCGACATGGATTTAACTGCAAAAGAGAGAATTAATGGAATGATTTTAGAGGCGCTTGGGGAAAATGAAAAGATCATAAATCATGCATTGTCATTATATCAGCAAACAAATCTAGAAATAGATTTGATAAATCTTATTAATTGTTATGAAAAAAATCAGGATTGGAAGGATGCTGAATATTATTGCAACGATTGGTTAAAAAAATTTCATAATCCTATGGCAAACATAAAAATAGTAAGATATCTTGCATTACAAAATAGACAAGAAGAATGTTTGAATAAGGTATGCGAGCTTAGAAAATCTGGACAGGAAGAATGTCTTACAAAAGAGGTCTTGTTTTATGAAGTTCAGGCACTTAAAATTTTGGGAAAATATAGTGAAGCGATAGAAAAAGGTGAAAACTTATGGAGTAAAGAAGTGTCTCCTAAAATACTTTTTTTGCTGGCGGAATGTTATTATTTAAATGTTCAGGAACAAGAGGCAATTTACACTTTAAGAGACGGCATTAAAAAGGGAATAAAAAATGTTGAAGTATATCAGATGTATGCGGAATACAATAAAAGAATTAGTGTTAGCGAGTCTGAGAAATATGTAAAAAAAGCGTTGATACAATCGGATAACGATCCGAATGTAATGATGTGGGCAATGAATTTCCTCTATTCAATTGGAAAGAGTGATAGTGCATCCGAATTATTTGTTAAACTACAAGCTTTAGACAAAGTGGATTGCTTTAGAACGTTGACTTTTAAAGAAGCTAAGGAATGGATTGATAAAGTTGAGGAAGAAAGTAGAAAACGATATGAAATGTATATGAAGTGTCAATTCCCATATCACTTATTCTTTGATCACTCAGGGAATGCTAGTTATGCATTGTATTGTCAACAGTTATGGAGTAACAATATTAATAATTCAGTAGGAAAACAATTGTTATTATCATCGTTCGGAGGGCATCATGCTTCAATTGAAGAAATAAAGAAAACATTGGGACAAGCAATAACTATTGATTTCTCTTCGTTAATTCATATGAAACATTTTGAGATATTAGATGATATTAAATCGTGTTGGAACCAAATAGTTATATCGGGAAATATCAGCAATATTATTGCTTCAGAACAAAATAAATGTTTGCCAAGTCAACCTGATATGTTAGCAGCAAAGGAAAAAATGGTGGCTACATGGAGAAGAAAACCGCTTAATTACATTGAATTACCTTCACAAAACGATTTGAAAAACTGGGTTGAAACTGGAATTAATCTGGGTGATATTGTTCCGTATGAGCTTGCAAAGTGTAATAATTTGATTTTAGTTTCTGATAATTTTATATCTGATTTATTAGAAGAGTCATATAAAATAACAGACGATATGAGAAATAATGTTATTTCGCCCTATGAATTATTAGCCATTTTGGAAAAGAGAGGAGATATTAATAGTGAATTTAAAAATAAATATAAAGGAGGTAGAAAACTAAGAGAAGGAAATGAATTAATTGATACACTTGTTGGCTATAATGGAAAGTTGCCTATTTTAGTTGATGAAAATTTTTTGCGAGAAATGTTCGAAATGGATGGAGTGTCAGTTATTTCGCAAAAATGTAATATTCATGTAATTAGCAATATTTTTGATAATATTGAGAGTGAAATGAAGCGAGTCGAATTGGCAAAGGATGCTTATGTTTTTTTGGAAGATTTAAAAAACGATATTCAAGAGAATAAAGAGGCAGGATATATTGGTTATTATGGCTTCTACGAAGATGAACATAAAAGAAAGAATGAAATATTTACTAATGATTTTCTGGATTTATTTCACTATGCATCTTTAAATAGTCATATACTTGTTTGTGATGATAGATGGGCAAATAGTTACAATAATTTTAATGATTGTTTTATCTATTCCGTTACTGATATTGTAGAGTTACTACATGAGCAAAGAATTATTTCGGATGAGAAGTATATTAATGTTATTACACAAATGTTTAATGAAGGTTATGCATATATTGTTCCGCCATTTGAATATGTGAAATTGTTATTGGAACAAGTGCCAGACGGAAAGGATGTTAGTCAAGAGATTCCAGAAGAACTTTCTATAATGTGTGATTATTTGGTTTATATTACAGCATCAGAAAGTAAATTAGATGATGATATGATACATCAGGGTGTAATGCCAGAATCCGCCGGATACATGTATAACCTGCAAAGAGAATTAATAAAGCTTATGAAATATGTATGGTGTACTGAACGAGGTGAGTTATGGAAATGCCAAGTATCAGATTGGTTATTAGCTAATTATTCTGTCTTTTCATATCGCACAGTGATGAACGAGAGTGTTGACAGTGGTAATCAAAATTATTATGAGTTAGAACTTTCAAATTTCTTGTTTTCAGGTTTTTGTGAAATTCCGGGTAATTCATATAGGAAAGAATATTATAGTTGGTTATTTAACTGGTTTAGCAAAAATAATCAATGGAAAAATGGTTTAGAGGATAGACTAATACAATTATTAGCTAATCTTATATGTGAAGTATATAGACATGAAAGTGGCACTCCATATAAAGATATTGGGATTGGAATGTTAGTTTTATCTGTAACAGCTGATATGCCAGAATACTATAGAGATCTGATCAGAAAAAATGCATCAATAGCACCAATAATAGAAAAATTTGAGGATAATTTTGTTTATTTAGGAGAAAAAGATTTTATTCTACGAGAACATTTTAATCAATGGCTTGAGGATGCAATGAAACAGGGAATTGATTGTAGTATCATAAGAACAAACGAAACAACGAAGAGAGAATATACAATAACATTCATTGTAAATGAGTTGTTTCACCAAGGGTTTAAGATTGAATACATTGACGATGCTAGAAATAAGAGAATACATTACTTTAGAATTGATCAAGCAATGTTACTCTGTCAAGATGCTCTGTTGAGAACAAAAGGATTGCTCTCTCTGAGTAGCTTTATTACGGATTTAGATATGAAAGAATACCAGAGAAATCTAAATCGCAAAAATTGGGGAGAGATAGTTGATAAGATTGTGTCAGAAATAAAATCGAGAGAAGATTATATTGTATACATCATTCGTTATATGTTGGAAAATGAAACTCGATTGTTTTCCATAGAAGATTTATTTCCGGATAGTATAGAATTATTTGAGAATGTACTAGCGAATAATTCAGAGGATGATGTATTTAAAAGGGGGAATCAATGGTTACAAGATAGTGACAAAAATGTCCTTAATATATTTTGGCAATTGATTATATACATATATAATTATTTTAGGAGAAGTGAGACTTATTTGACTTTTACAGAAAAAGATTCTCTTGTTGTTGCAAATAATTTTGCAGATATTGTACTAACACAAATTACTCAATTAAATGAAAGCAAGAGGCTAAAGTATACTTTACAAGAATTGTCAAATTGGTTGTTACAGCTAAATGATAGTATGGGATTCCTTGATAATTTTAAAAATAATGTCATCTCACAAGAAGAAAAAGCTGGAATAGAACAAGAGATAACTGAGTATTTTTGCTTAACCAATTTACAACATGCAAGTGGTAATGAGATAGTAAGTATTTGTAAAAAAATGTATTTTTTTGAAGGCGAGGATTTGCAAACATATTTATTGTTAATAAAAGAATGGATAATAGAACATTGTAAAAAAGAAAAAGAAGGAGTAGATGAGGAAAAGGAACTCCTAAGTGTTATGGAGTATTATGTGTGTGTTGTAAATAAAGAAAAGCCAAATCAAATTGTTAATAGCTATCTTGAATTATGGGAGGAAATTTTAAATCAAGGTATTCATATTGAACTGTCAAGGAGCTCGATGTATATACTTCGAAGATGTATTACGAGTTTTAGTTTCGAACAAGGAATAAGGATGAGAAAAATTATTGAAAAGATAAGTTTACAAAGGTAGTGAAGCATATAAAAAATCATCCAATAGAGAGGAGCGTTCAGATGGAACTTAAATCTACAGAGGCTGGATATGTTAATAAGAAGAATCAGAAAAACCTTGGTAAGACATCAAAGCCAGGGACAGATAATAACCAGTGGTTTTATCAGATGGAATGTTTAGATTGTGGTCATAAGTATTTTGCAAATGGCTCTGATATTTGGCAGAGAAAATGTCCAAAGTGCCAAGGGGGTAAAGCATAAAGAAATAAAATTTCTGGTGGCTTACAAGTATGTTATGTGTTATAATAATTTTGTAAATGTATTGATGTGTATCACGAATAAATGTATCATGATACACATATGATACACTTTACTTCTGGAACAGATGGAAAAATGCCATATCTCATGGAAAAATGAATTGAGAAGAGTGCGTTTTTACTGAGTTTTAGACTGAGTGGAACTATGAAATCCCAGAGTTTGAATAACGGATTAAAATGCCGAAAGCCTGTATTTATGCGGGTTTCCGGCATTTGTTTTATCAAATGGCTCTAGTTTGGGTCTATTTGTGGGGAGAGTAATAAGTTGGAGGTATACTAATGGATAATTTGGAAGTAAAATTTTATGATACAGTTAATGATGAACTATTAAAATTTGCAGTTATTATTTCACAGAGTAACGGCAAGTGGGTTTTCTGCAAACACAAAGAAAGAGATACCTATGAAGTGCCAGGAGGGCATAGAGAAGCTGGAGAGGATATTTTTGAAACAGCTAAAAGGGAGTTGCAGGAAGAAACAGGCGCAATCAGATTTGAGATAAAGCCAATCTGTGTTTACTCAGTAACAGGTAAGAACAGAGTAAATGATACAGGTGAGGAAACATTTGGACTACTTTGTTTTGCAGAGATAACAGAGTTTGCAAAAGAATTACATAGCGAAATGGAGAAAGTTGTGCTTATGGATGAGTTGCCTGAGAACTGGACATATCCGTTGATACAGCCGAAACTTATTGAGGAATGGAATAGAAGAGAAAAAATTGCAGAAAGGATGGTAGCAACATGGAAATTAAAAGTTTATTGATAAAGGACACAACAAAAGAAGAAAGAATTCGTATTGTTCAGGAGGGGCTTAATCAATGCGGTGGTGCGTGTGATTTTTGCAATGGATGTGATAATTTAGGCGGAGGTTCTGTCGATGCATTTTATGAACCATATATCAATGGAGAAAAAGAACTGCGTCAGTTAAATGAAGAATACAGAAGTAATTCTGGTATGGTGAAGTAGGTGATATTTTTTTGGCACAATCTTTTAAAAAATTATGTATGATATGTG
Source organism: Butyribacter sp. (assembly GCF_056818865.1). NCBI lineage: Bacteria > Bacillati > Bacillota > Clostridia > Lachnospirales > Lachnospiraceae > Butyribacter > Butyribacter sp. The sequence continues at coordinate 166,395 of NZ_DBLYGC010000003.1, read as the reverse complement.
CTTATTAAGGCTGCTTATTAGGGCGGAGGATAAGCTGAAGGAAGGTGGGCAAAATGGGATTGTTTAAAAAGAAATTTGTTGCAAAATCCTATGATAATGAAAATATGAAACCGGTAATCAAGGCAAGTATATGCAACGGCGAGCAGGTTGCAGGGTTTAAGGACATGAATACAGGTAAGATTGAAGAGGTTATACTGATAAAGACTCCTGAGGATCTTGAAAGTTTTAAGAATATGTATGGAATAAATGAAGAAATAACAAAGGAGTATTTATGAAAAATTCAGTTATTGGAAAAACAGTGACAGTAACTGTTGACAGACCGTTGGGAAGTTATCATCCGGAACATAGAGATATGTATTATCCTATAAATTATGGTTATGTAGAAGGGATTATCGCACCCGATGGGGAGGAAGCAGGATGCTTATATATTGGGAGTTGATAAGGCTGTAGATAAGTTTACGGGAAAAGTAATTGCAGTTGTTTATCGAATAGATGATGTGGAAGAAAAATGGGTGGTTGCACCTGAAAATATGACTTTTACGAAAGAGGAGATTAGTAAACAGATTTATTTTCAGGAACAGTATTTTAACACACGGCTGATTGTTTCTGAGTAAAAACAGCCACAGCAAAAATAATTCTATGTAAAAAATCTTGACTTTCTGGGTCGGTTGTTGTAGACTGATTTTAAATTATTGGTCGGTTATTACAGACCAACGCCGATAATTAGTATTTTAATTGCGCGTGATGGCAGGCGAAAAGCTTATTAGAGCTAAAACAAGAATTATTAATTATACGTTGCACTAAATTGAAAGGAAATCAATAATATGGAATATTTGAAATTATGCGACAGTGATTATCGTTTTATGACAATTGTATGGGATAATGCACATGTATCTTCGGGCAGATTAGTGCAGCTTTGCAATGAGCAGCTTGGGTGGAAGAAGTCAACGACATATACAGCTATTAAGAAATTGGCACAGAAAGGGTATCTTGTCAATGAAAATGCAGTAGTGTCTGTTGTTATTCCGAGGGAGCGGGTTCAGCATGATGAATCAAATTATTTTGTTGAAAGGACTTTTGGAGGCTCATTGCCGGGATTTTTGACAGCGTTTCTCGGAGAAAAGAAAATTTCCAAAAAAGAAGCAGATAAAATAAAAAAAATTATAGATTCTTACAGTGAAAAATAAAAGTCAATTAAAAGAAAAATTTTAAAGAGAAATCATATAAAATTAAATGAGTACAACGAAAATTAAATCTTTGGTTAATATATCAATCATTAATTATTCGTTATACTTGTGAGGGGGAGTATAGTGTTACAAAATATTTTTACATATTTATTTAACAATGGATTGCGGGTAAGTGTTGTAATTTTGATTGTTTTTGTAGTTCGTTTATTTTTTCGCAATGTACCGAAAAAATACAGCTATATTTTGTGGATGATTGTTGGAATTTATCTTTTATGTCCGGTTAGGGTGAGTTCTCCGATTAGTATTTACAATTTGGTGAATAATACTTCAGATATGGCTGCTAAAAATTATTTTTTATCTGCAAATCTAAATTTTTGGGGAAATAAAGCGGAAAAAATTAAGAATAATAACAGCGACAGGAAAAGTAATATAAGAACCGACAAAAAAAGCAGCATTGAAAGTAATAATAACAATGTTGAAAAGAGTAATTTAAAAAATGAGAAAGATGATGCTGAAAAAAGCAGTTTAAAAAATGAGAAAGATGATGCAGAAAAAAGTAGTTTAAAAAGTGAACAAAATAATAATAAAAAAAGTAATCTGAAAAGTAATGAGGTTAGTAATAGTAACAAAAGTTATGATATTTCTGCTATGACTGACATTAGTAATAAACAGACTATGGCAGTATGGAAGAATTTTATTACACGGGATTTTATGCTTTCAGCAGTTTCATATATCTGGCTTTTTGGCTGTATTTTTTTGATTGCATGGAATATGTTTTGGTTTTGGAGAATAAAGAAAAACATTTCTATGGCGATTCGTTGGAAGGATAATATTTACGAATGTGATAATATCAGTACACCTTTTGTATTAGGCATTGTTAAAGCTAAAATTTATATTCCGTTTCATTTAGGAAAGAAAGAACGGGAGTATATTCTTTTGCATGAATATTACCATATTCAAAGAAAGGACCAGTTTATTAAGCTTTGCGCGTATTTGTTGTGCATAATTTATTGGTTTCATCCGCTTGTTTGGATTTCTTATTTTGCTATGATTCGTGATATGGAAATGAGTTGTGATGAATATGTTTTGAAACACAGTGCAAACGATATTCGTGCTGATTACAGTACATTGTTATTGGATTTTGCGACAAAAACACAGGCTTTTAGTGCAGGATTGCTGGCTTTTGGTGAGTCGGATACGAGAAGGAGAGTGAAAAATATCATGAGGTTTACTACAAGAAAAAAATGGGTTGGAATTGTTGCGGCAGTTGTGATAATAATTACCGGGATTTCATGTCTGACAAATGCTGTTAATAATACAGAGACACGGAGCAATAAAATTGCAGGCACGTCGGCAGTAAAAAAAAGTAAATCAGTGTCAGATGATAAACATGTGATAAAGGTTGGCACAAAAAACAGCATTCCGATAGAAGCAATTCCTGAAAATGTTGAATCATCGGCAATACCTATATTGAAAAAAATAGAACAGACTTTTCCTAAAGAAGTGTATCAGGAAATATTGCACAAGGGACAAATACATTTAAAAAAATATAAGAGTGGAGAAATAGTATGTAGTATAACTAACAAAAACATAGATGATACAATTTATCTTGATTTGTATTTTGATGGAAACGGTGTTTTGACGAATATGCTTAATTACTGCAAGGTGAAAAAGGTACAAAATATAAGTAAACGTGCTGAAGTGAATAAGGTTGTTAATTTTGCAAAAACTTTTTTAAACACTGAGGTCACATATAGCAAAAAGAAAAAGAATAATAGTACAGATGGTGTAACGATAACTGAGGGTAAATTACCGGAGTTATACCAAAATTCAAACTGTTTAAGTGGATATAAAGATAGTTTGGGCAATATTTATTTCTATAACAGAGACAGGGGAATGATAATAAGTTTTTACATGGATGAGTGATTTTGACTTAATACATGCCTGAGAAGTATAACTATAAAATATAGTGAATTTCATGGATAGATTTTTTGTAACAAAATCTAATATATAAGACATTTACAGAGATTATTCAAAAATAAACGTAATAAAATATCAACAAAGCCTTATTTTATATAACTGAGAACGATTTCATAACATTCTTTATTCATAATCATTTTAAGCGTACTGTTGTGACGAAAACAGTCGATTCTAAAAATCTGTTCTCAGTTTTTTATCTTAATTCTGCAAACGATTTCAAATATTCTAATTGTTTTTCATCTGATTTATGAATATTATTTCATCATCAACAAAAAACAAACCGCTTCAACGATTATATTGGATTAAATTTCTGATATAAATTCCGGTATAAAACATTTTAAGTTTATATCATGATTAAAAACAGGCGGGGAAAGAGAGGCAGATATTATGAGAGTGAAAAAGATTATTACATTATTTACAGTGACAGCGTTGACATTGGGGAGTCTTACAGGCTGCGGTTCAAAAGCCGGAACAGACAGTAAAAAGAGTGATGCTTCTTCTAATAAAAAGGTTGAGATAACAAATGTTTCTTATGATCCGACACGAGAACTTTATGAAGAATATAATAAAATTTTTCAGAAGCATTGGAAACAAAAATCAGGTCAGGATGTTTCAATAATTCAGTCACACGGAGGTTCAGGCAAGCAGGCACTTGAGGTTGCAAACGGGCTTCAGGCAGATGTGGTAACGCTTGCACTTGAAGGTGATGTTGATGCAGTGAAAGATGCGGGACTTATTGATGATGGTTATGTGAATGAGTTTGAGCGTGACAGTTCGCCGTATACATCTTCTATTGTATTTCTTGTCAGAAAAGGAAATCCTAAAAAAATTCTCGACTGGAGTGATTTGCTTAGAAATGATGTTGGTGTTATAACACCTAATCCAAAGACATCAGGCGGTGCAAGATGGAACTATCTTGCGGCATGGTATTATTTTGAGAAGCAGGGACAGAGCGAGGATGAGATAAAGGAGAGCATGAAAAAGTTATATAAGAATGTCCTTGTTCTTGATTCGGGAGCGAGAGGTGCCACTACTTCATTTGTTGAGAATAAACAGGGAGATGTTCTTCTGGCATGGGAAAATGAAGCATTTCTTTCATTAGATGAACATCCGGGAGAATATGAGATTGTGGTTCCTTCGGTTTCGATTTTATGCCAGCCTACAGTTGCTGTTGTGGATAAGGTTGTTGACCAGAGAGGAACAAGGAAAGTATCGGAGGAATATTTAAAATATCTGTATTCTGATGAGGCTCAGAAGTTAGAGGCACAGTGGTATTACCGTCCTTCAAATGAAAAGATTTTGAAAGAGTACAGCTATAAAGGAAGTGGAAATACTATTGACAAACTTCCTAAGGATAAAAAGTGGATAATTACCGATGTTGACCTTACTAATATTCAGCATTTTGGCGGCTGGAGTGAAGCAACAAAGAAACATTTTTCTGACGGTGGAGAGTTTGATTCCATTTATGAGGAAAAATAAAAAGCTGTTTTAAGTGGCACTTTGGTGTTTGTTGTACCGGTGCGCTGAGAAATGGAGTTTGATATGAAGCATAAAAAAAGTGTGATTCCCGGATTTGGTTTATCTTTCGGAATTGTCATGGCAATTCTTGGACTTATTGTTATTATTCCATTGTGCTCACTTGTATTCTTTTCGTTTAAACTGTCACCACATGATTTTTTGGTGACAGTGACAAGACAGAGAGTTCTGGCAAGCTATAAGGTGAGTATCATAACGGCACTTATCGCATCGCTTATAAATGCGGTTATGGGAATGATTATTGCGTGGGTACTTGTGAGATATGATTTTCCGGGAAAAAAGATTATGGATGGGATTATAGAGATGCCGTTTGCATTGCCTACTGCCGTTGCAGGTATTGCACTTACGCATCTTACAATACCGGAAGGATGGGTCGGCAGAATTTTTGCAAATGTCGGGATAAAAATTGCATATACCCGGATTGGAATTACCGTGGCACTTGTTTTTATCGGAATACCGTTTGTTGTCAGAAGTGTACAGCCGGTTCTTGAAAAGGTTGAAAAAGAGTATGAGGAGGCAGCAGCAATGTTTGGTGCTTCCCGTACCCGTATATTTTTCAGTGTAATATTTCCTGAAATCCGTCCGGCACTTATAGCCGGTTTTACCATGGCTTTTGCGAGGTGTATAGGTGAATACGGGAGTGTTGTATTTATTGCAGGAAATACTCCGTATAAAACAGAAATTGCACCGCTTATGATAATGGCTAAATTGCAGGAATTTGATTATGCAAGTGCTACATCCATTGCGCTTGTTATGCTTCTTATATCATTTGTAATTCTTTTTATAAATGCATTGATTCAAAGTCATACGTCAAAAATTGTAAGTGGAATTGATTAGGGGGTGCAGGATATGGAAATTAGAAATAATAAAGGTTTTGTAAAATGGCTTCTTATTGGTGTAAGTGTAATATTTCTGCTTATAATGCTTGTACTTCCGCTGGTGTACGTTATCTACACGGCATTGAGGGAGGGATGGAGAGTTTTTGTTTCATCGGTTACGGATGAATATGCCGTTAAATCAATTCTTTTGACTGTAAAGGTTACTGTTATTACAGTAATTATAAATTCGGTGTTTGGAATTTTTGCCGCATGGCTTATTACAAGATTTAAGTTTCGGGGAAAAAAGATTATATCAACTTTGATAGATTTACCGCTTACTATTTCACCTATTATTGCAGGTTTGATATTTGTATTGACTTTCGGCCGTCAGAGTGCAATTTATCCTTTCCTTGAAAAGTGGGGAATTCAGATAATATTTGCTGTTCCGGGAATAGTTCTTGCGACAATATTTGTGACATTTCCGTTTATATCAAGAGAGATAATACCTGTTCTTACGGTTAAGGGAAGTGATGAGGAAGAAGCCGCTGCACTTATGGGAGCAAATGGCTTTCAGATTTTTACACAGATTACATTTCCTCATATTAAATGGGCATTTCTTTACGGAGTAGTTTTGTGTTCGGCAAGGGCAATGGGAGAATTTGGTGCAGTTTCTGTATTATCAGGACATTTGAGGGGTATTACAAATACAATGCCGTTGTACATAGAACTTTTGTATCAGGCATTTGACTTTACGGGAGCATTTGCAATGTCGGCTATTTTGGTTGTAATGGCACTTGTTATATTAGTCTTAAAAAATATTTTTGAGCGTGGTATCAGAGTGAAATAAATCATGATATAGGAATAGATTTATAATTTAAAGTGAGGAAATGAGTATGGAACAGAATAAAACAGCTTATGTGGAACTTAAACATATAAATAAGGTTTTTAATGATTTCAAAGCATCTGATGATGTCAGTTTTTCTGTTGAAAAGGGAAAACTTATCGGTCTTTTGGGACCAAGCGGAAGCGGAAAGACAACAATACTTAGGATTTTAGCGGGTCTTGAAAATGCGGATTCAGGTGAAATTTATATTGACGGAAAACAGGTAAATAATATTCCGGCAAGTAAGAGAGAGATAGGTTTTGTATTTCAAAATTATGCGCTGTTCAGATATAAGACTGTATATGATAATATAGCATTCGGACTGAAAATTCAGAAAAAAAGCAAGGCGGAAATAAAAAATCGTGTTGAGGAACTTATTGAACTTGTGGGGCTAAAGGGGCTTGAGAAAAGATACCCAAAACAGCTTTCAGGAGGACAGCGGCAGAGGGTTGCATTTGCGAGAGCTTTGGCAACACAGCCGCATCTTCTTCTGCTTGATGAACCATTTGCCGCAATTGATGCAAAAGTCCGAAAAGAATTGAGGTCATGGCTTAGGGAACTTATAAACAGAGTAGGGATAACGAGTATTTTTGTCACGCATGACCAGGATGAAGCAATAGAGGTCGCAGACCAGATTATTGTGACAAATAAGGGGAGAATTGAACAGATTGGAACACCGGTAGAGGTTTACAGCAATCCGCAGACACCGTTTATGGCACAGTTTTTGGGAGAACCCGTTATAATCAATGACTATTCTTCATTTAATGGTTTTCATGATGTTTCAGATGGAAAGACAGCGGTCATAAGACCAGAGTTTATTACAGTTAGAAAGAAAAATGAATTTAATCCTTATCCTGTTACAAAAGAGGAAGGAGTAGTAGAAAGAGTTTCATTCAGAGGGAACGGACTTGAACTTAGAATAAGAGTTCATGATGAAATTTTAATAGCAAACAGACAGATAGGTCAGGAAATGGTTTCAGAGGGTGAACATGTAAATGTGTTTTTACATAAGATATATCTTGTTGATGACAATGCGGGAAAAGTTGAGGTGATTGTAAATCATGCGGTTAGAAATAATGAGAGTGTTGTGATATGATTTTCGATGTTTTAGGAAATAAAAAGCCATAAAATATAACGATAAAGTCGTGTGTTTTGTGGCTTTTTTGTTTTGTACGAATTTTATATTAATTTCTGCGTTAAAACATGTGAAGCAAAATTTATTCCTCCCACTCCCATTATTGATTATTTCGTACAAAATAATGTATAATAAGGAAAAAATAATGATGTTATTTAGAAAAAATGAGAAAATTTTAAAGATGGGAGGAGTGGATATGAAATTTTTACCTGTTATTTTAAATATCCGCACGAACAATGTGCTGGAAATAGGTCTGCTTTTTGCCGGAACTGTTGCTTTGGGTTTGTGTTTGGGATTTTTAATTGGAACAGTATTATTGAAGGGAAAATATCTATAGTGTAATGTATCAATGACATTTCGCTTTTTACAAAGGAGGAAAGTTATCGTATGATTGACAATACACATAATCTTAACAGGCAGATTGCGGTTACAATGGCAATTTGTACGACATTTTTAATATGTCTTTTATTACTTGACTTTTTTGCTGTGTTTAATTTTAGTGAAGAGTTGATATTTGCAATTTCAGTAATTGGAATTCCGACATTGATATCACCGTTAATTTTATGCTTTTTTAAAGTTCCTGATAAATTTTTGAAGTATTATATGTCTGTTGCAATGTCGGTTTTGATAGGAATGTTTGGCTGTTTCAATGATATTGGAATATACATTACATTTGTACTTGTACCTGTTGCAAGCTGTCTTTATTTTGATGTGTATTATACGATGTTCTGCTCTGTTTTTTCGTATATTGTGATGGTTATTTCTGTTTATTTGAATTCGGCAGGGAGACTTGAAATTACATATCTTGGCTGGTCACATTTGGAGACTTTTAGTGCATATCTTATCGGTTTTACTTTGGAATATCTGGTAATTACGCTTTTTTTAGCTCTGCTTATGAAGAGGGCAAACAAAATACTTGATGAGCAGCATCAGGCATATCTTAAAGAAAAAGCGCAGGATGCACGCTATCAACTGCTGGTTAAAGAGACGACAGATGTGGTTTTTGAGTATTATCCAAAGAATGATAAATATATAGCGAATCGTTCGGTATACCAGAAAGAAAGTGAACATAATGAGCATGTCGAGTATGAAAAATTTTCAGAAAACATGGAGTCTTATCCTGAAATGCATGAATTGTATGAATGCATCAAAAAAGGATTTAGGGAAGAAAATGTTGAAAAATCAGAGATTGATATGTCTTATGATAAAAATGGCAGCAGGGTTGAATTGTGGTATCGTGTTGAATGTTTCGTTGTAAAAGACGGTAATATGCCTGTGAGTGTTATTGGAAAGCTGCACGATATTACAAGGATAAAGCAGGCTCAGATGAGCATGAGACGTCAGCGTATTGAAAATATGTATCATGACCACGATATAAAGCGGAAAAATTCACTTTTTGAGCAGGTTATGGCTGAGAGTGATAAATTTAATGAGTCTGATTATAACAGGATGGCTGAGGGGCATAACTTTTTAGCCGAAATTATGGAAGATGTAAAGTATTCAAAAGATTTGTTTGACGGAATAAATCAAATGTTCTCAAGGGTCGGAAAATTTTTTGGAATTGACAGAATATGTGTTGTAGAAACAGATATGTCAAGTGGAACCTGTTATGTAAATTATCAATGGAACAGCAGGAAAGAAAATTATCTAAAAGATTATTTTACATCAATGAGTATCGAGCAGATACAAAAAACAACAGAAACATATGATAAAAACGGTTATATAGAGATTAACCCGGATAAGCAAATACATACAGCTACATTTACGAGTAAAGAATTTCTTGATAATATTATATTCAGTATTATTCTTGGTAATCAGCTATGGATTCCGATGCTTGACAACGGAAAATATATTGGGGCAATAAGTTTTGACAGATATGATACTACTCCGTATACGGCAGTGGAGAAATTTTTGATTTCAGAGGCAGTTAATACATTGACTGCACATATACTTAAAATTAATGCTGATAATGCGAACAGAGCTAAAAGTGATTTCCTTTCAACAATGTCGCATGAGATTCGGACACCGATGAATGCGATAATCGGTATGACAGAAGTTGCACTTCGTGAAGATATGTCCGAGAGTGTTAAAAAGAGCCTTAGCATGGTAAAGTCATCTGCTTTTAGTCTGCTTACGCTTATCAACGATATTCTCGATTATTCAAAAATAGAGTCGGGAAAATTCGATATTGTCCCTGAGAGTTTCTATGTGTTGTCGGTTTTAAATGATGTCAAAGAAATCACAATGGCAAGAAATAAGGGGAAACTTGATATTGAATTTGAAGTTCCTGAAAATATACCTGCGAAGATGTATGGTGATTTTGTGCGTATCAAACAGGTAATGATAAATTACTGTACAAATGCCATCAAATATTCAGATAAGGGAAAAGTCAGAGTCCGTGTTGCTGTGCAAAAACGTGATGAGAAAAATGCCATGTTACATTTTTCAGTGAAAGATAACGGTATTGGAATAAAGAAAGAAGACCTTGCAAAGCTGTTTAAGGCATATACGAGACTGGATTCAAAGATTAACCATCACAAAGAGGGTACGGGTCTTGGACTTGCGATAAGCAAACAGCTTATTGAACTTATGAATGGTGTTGTAAGTGTAAGAAGTGAGTACGGAAAGGGAAGTACATTTTCGTTTGCGTTACCTATTATAATTGAGGACTGGACACCTGCCGGTCGTTTGGAAGATTACCGATATGAAGAAAATGATGAAAAAGCAAATGAAATTTCAGTGGTGACAGCGCCTGACGCACATATACTTGTCGTTGATGATACTAAGCTGAATCTTGTAGTTGCGGCAGCTTTAATGGAACCGACACAGATGCATATTGATATGGCAGAGAGTGGTGAACAGGCACTTAAAATGATAGATGAAAATGATTATGACCTTATTTTTATGGATCATTTTATGCCGGGAATGGATGGCGTTGAAACAACAGCAAGAATTCGTGACCTGTCGGATGAAAATAAGAGAGAATTGCCTGTTATTGCATTGACAGCCGATGCGATGAAAGGAGTAAGAGAGGAACTTATAAGTAAGGGAATGAGTGACTTCCTTACAAAACCGATAGTTATCGGTGACCTTTATAAGATGCTTCGCAAGTGGCTGCCGGAAGAAAAAATTTGTTGATTATAAAAGTTTTTTTATAAGGAAATATTTTAATTTTCCATACGGTGCATACCTTACAGGAACATCAAATTTACTGCTGCTTTTAACGATACCTTTTTTGTGGCTGAATGTCTCAAAACTGTATTTTCCGTGATAACTGCCCATACCGCTGTTTCCGACACCTCCAAATGGGAGGTTGTGGTTAGAGATATGGACAACTACATCATTTATACAGCCTCCGCCATAAGATACCTCGTGTATTATCTTATGTGCGGTGGCTTTTTTTGATGTGAAAACATAACAAGCAAGCGGTTTTTCTTTGTTTTTTAAGGTCTGTATAATCTTGTTTATATTTTTATAACTGATTATCGGCAGCAAAGGTCCGAATATTTCTTCCTGCATGACAGGTCTGTTAAAATCGGTTTCAGGTAAAAGAGCAGGTGCGATTTTTCGTTCGATATCATTATATTCTCCGCCTATAATTTTTGTTTCTGTAGAAATCAGTTTCTTTAAACGGTTATAATGGCGGCGGTTTACAATTTTGGGGTATGAATCGTTAAAAGCAGCATTGGCATAACGTTTGTTGATTTCTTTTTTAAGTTCTGTTATAAATGCTTTTTTTACACTTTCATGTATAAATACATAATCTATTGAAATACAGGTCTGTCCGGCATTTAGGAATTTGCCCCATGCAATTTTTCTTGCTGCCATTTTGAGATTGGCTGTTTCGTCTATTATGCAAGGACTTTTTCCACCGAGTTCAAGTGAAACAGGAGTAAGCGTTTCGCTGGCTTTTTTCATGACTTTTCTGCCTGCGTCAGGGCTTCCGGTAAAAAAGATATAGTCGTATTTTTGATTTAGCAGTATGTCATGATTTATGTCGGCATCTGTGCAGTAAATATAGTTATTGCTGAATGTATCGTTGATAATGTCCTGAATAAGTTCAGATGATGCCTGACTGTTTTTAGAACATTTTATTACAGCACAATTTCCGGCTGCGATAGCTCCGACCAAAGGGCAGAGTGAGAGATTGACCGGATAATTCCACGGTGCGACAATCAGCACTACTCCGTAAGGTTCATTGTAAATGTAATTTTTTGATGGAAACGTGCTTAAAGTGACTGATACGTGTTTTGGCTTGCTCCATTTTTGGATATTGGCTATTGCAGTATCTATCTCCTGATAGACCATAGCGATTTCTGACATATATGCTTCTGCTTTTGATTTTCCGAGGTCGTGGTGGAGTGCTTTAAAAATATTTTTTTCGTTTTTTCTGATGGCTTTTTTGAGTCTGCAAAGCATGTTTTTTCTAAAAGCAATATCTTTTGTCTGATTGTGATTAAAAAATGTATGCTGTTTATTTATTATTTGTTTTAAGTAGAAAAAGGTTGCGTTACTTTGTTGCATTTTATACCTCCATTTGTTTTATATTCTCTTGGACTTAAACCGGTATATTGTTTAAATACTTTTGAATAGTAAAATTCATTATGAAAACCAACTTTTTCTGCAATTTCTTTATTGGTTAATAAACCACTGTATAAAAGTTTTTTACTTTCTGTAATCCGATATTCATTTAAATAACAAAAAATAGTTTTTCCTGTTTGCTTTTTGAATATACGATTTAAATAATCATAGTTATTGTAAAAATAGTTTGCAATTTTACTGCTGGTAATATCTTCAGCATAGTGTTCATTTAGGTAATTTATCAATTCAAGTACACGAATATCTTTGGGCGGTGTATCGGATATTAGGCTATATTGAAATGCTTTTTCTAATAAAATAAATAATTTGAGTAATGAGCAGCCGGCAAGTATGTTTTTGTGTTCGGTAATGTTGTTCATTATATGAATGAGTTCGTTGCTATTGTTTAAAAACTGTTTATAATAAGGCGGTTTTAAAGTAGAATATTTCGGTATCAAAATAGTATTATTGGTTGTCTCATTTAAATATATTTTATTTTTTATAGATAATCTTGTAAAGTCGTTTTGCAAAAAAATATTTTCAATAAAATCTGTTTGAAAGTGAATATATAGGTATTTTACAGAGGAGTTTGAGCGAATACCACTATGTGTTCTTGAGGAATCTAACAAAAGGCAATCCCCTTTTTTTAAATTATAAATATTTGTATCCTCTTTAAGAATCATTTTTCCGTCTAAAATAAAGTAAATTATATATTCGTTTGGAGTTCTGGTAAAATGACAATTTGGAGCATTTATATATACGCTGTTTGCAAGTATAATTTTTGGAAAAATATTTGGTGTTGTACTAAAAAATATTTTTTGCACCATTTAATCCCTCATTTCTATGAATGTACAATATGTGTTAAAGTCGATATTTTATATGTTTTTGCGATTTGTTCTATAGCAATAATGACGTTGAAATAGTACCATATATATAGTTCTAAGTCAATAAATCAAGTGAAAATTTAATGTATGGAGGAAGATTAGAAATGAAAAAAATAAGTAGAAAAACAGCATGTTTAATTATTACAGCTCTTTTGGTTGTAATTGTTATTGGAACATATTTCTGTAAAAGTACATATGCAAAAAATACTACAATGATTCCTAAAAGTTTAGAAATTAAAAAAGGAAAATCAATGAAAATTTCGGTAAAAAAAGAAAAGATAAGAAATAAAATCAAGTGGAGTTCTGATAGGAAAAATGTTGTTACAGTCAGCAAAAAGGGAATTATTACTGCCAAAAATGTTGGCAATGCGAAAATAACCGCTAAATATAAAAAAGATAAGTGGATATGTAATGTAAAAGTGGTTAAGGCAGGTGAGGTGCCTGTAGAAACAAGAAAACCTGCAGAGACAATAAATGATTCAAATTGGCAGACTGCAAAATCAAGTGGCAGCTTAGAAGATTTTAAGAAATATTTTGATGTTGATATGTCTTTATATGAAGACAAAAGTGTAGAACATGGGACTGTTTCTAAAATCACATATCATTCTAAAATTTATAATAAAGATAGAGAGGCATATGTTTATTTGCCGCCGAAATATAATAAAGAGAAAAAATATCCTGTAGTATATATGTTACATGGTATTGGCTGCGATGGAAATCAGTGGGTATCTATGAATGCAGGAGGTATTTTGGATAGTCTTTATTCAAGAAAAGAAGCAGCACCTGTTATTGCTGTTTTTCCAAGTATTATACCGCCTGATGGTTTGGATAAAAAAACATTGAGCCCAAAAAATATTAAAGCATTCACTGATTTTGAGACAGAATTTAGTACGGATCTGAAACCATATATTTATAAAAATTATGCTGTTTCTAAGGACAAAAAATATACTGCAATATGTGGTTTGTCTATGGGGGGCATGGAAGCACTTTGCACAGGCTTCACATTAAAAGGTCAGTTCAATTATATAGGTTCATTTTCAGCAGCACCAACATTAAACCAGTCACTGTTAAAGATTGAAAATAAAGAGGATACACCTGCATTGGTTATGCTTTGCAGTGGGGATGCAGATGGAACTGTAGGAGATAATCCTAAGAATTATCATCTGGAGCTTGAAAAAAATGGAGTAGATCATATATGGTATCAGTATCCGAGTGGGGGGGCATAGTCCTGAAGTTTGGAAAAATGGACTTGTTAATTTCATGAAGCGTATATTCTAACAAAGGAGTAGCAATAGTTTTGTACAATTTGGCTGCTGTTTATAGAAATATAAATAGCAGCTTTTCCAGAAGATAAAAAAATCTAAAAAAAATCAAATTTCCTCTTGCATTTTCAAAACAGTGTGTTATAATAGTTCTTGTATTTGACGCGGGTGTAGTTCAATGGTAGAACACCAGCCTTCCAAGCTGGATACGTGGGTTCGATTCCCATCACCCGCTTTTTTCTATGTCTGAAAAGCGTATTAAAAAAGATGCCACATGGTTTCGTGTGGCATCTTTTTGGTTTAAATAAGTTATGGACTTATTTTATTTGAATTTAATTATCAAGTTTGAACTTAATTATCAAGAAATACATAACGTTTGCTGGCTTTAGAATACAGTTTTTTTCCTTTTACAATGTTGTAAGCTCTTATGTACAACACGGTTGAACTCTTTTTACCTATATAAATATTAGTGGTTGTTATGTTGCTGTCTGTAATCTTTTTAGTGATATTGTTATCTGTATAGATTTCATATCCGCTTGCATCATTAGATTTAGCCCAGCTTACTTTTAAATATCTTTCATTTATATATGCTTTTATCTTGATGTGTTTCAAAGCTGTTGGGACAACACCTTTGCTTATAAAGTTGAGTTTGTGTTTTTTTGCAGCTTTTTCGGCACAAGTGTTTGTAAATCCCTGTATTGTAGCTTTATTACGAAGCTTATCGGATACGCCATACATTTTGAATGAGATAAGCGATGTAGGGATAGATATAAGCTTAGGTGCAACAGAAGAATTTAACTGTAAGGATATTCTTCTTACAGAACAGTCTTCAGGTATGGTAAATTTTGTAAGGTTTTTGCAGTTTTCAAGTGAAAGGTTTCTGCAGGACGTTATATTTTTACCGATTTTAAGTTCCTCAAGCTTTGCTGCATTTTTAAATGCTGTGTAATATACAGATGTTACTGTACTTGGAAATTTATAACTACCTGTTTTTTGTGAAGGATAGTCAATAAGTTTTGTAACCGCTTTATTGTAAAGTACACCATTTTTTGCCTTATAATATTTATTGCTGTCTGATACTGTATATTTCTTCAGATTTGTAAGGTATGTTTTGTAAGTCTGTATGTAATATAAGTGTTTGATTTTGCTGCCAATGTAACAATTGCTTATTCTGCCAGGCATTACTGAGATTTCAGTTTTGCTCATATTTGTAAGTATTCCGTTTTCAGATGTACAGAAAGCCGCACCTGTTGCTATGGATGCTGTTTTAAAGTATGATGCCTGATTTTCGCGGGGAATATCAGATGTGTATAATGTCTGCTCTAATATTGTAATAGTACCTTTTTTACCTGTAGGATAAATAAGTATATTGTAGTTTGATGTTGACTGGTTTTCATCCCATGATGATGCAGAGTTTGATGACATATATTTATCAACATCATAATAACAATACAAAACATCATCATTTACAAAAAATCTTGGGTTTGATTTAGGTATTGTTATTTTTTTCAGGTTTTTAAAGTTTGATGAACTGCCGTAAATAGATTCAAGTTTTGCGGAAAGATTCAGACATGTTATACCTGAACCGCTGAAAGAACTTAAATCCAATACTTTGATTTTATCCGTAAGTGTTAAGGTTTTTAAATATTTACAATTAGCGAATGCCCTGTAAGTAATATTTTTTACAGTATCAGGGAAAGTATAACTTCCTGATTTTAAGCATGGGTATTTTTTGATTGAAGTCTGCGCTTTATTATATAACACACCGTTTTTTGATGAATACACAGCATTTTCTGATGAGACTTTAAAGTTTTCAACAGAGTTTTCAAATGCACTTGATGAGATGCTTTCAATATTTTTTGGTATTGTTATATTCTTCAATGATGTACAGCCGTAAAAGGAGTGTGAAGTTATCTCATTTGTGTATTTTCCAAATGTAAATGATTTAAGACTGGTGCAGTCGGCAAAAGTATTGTAATTTACAGTTGGAATATTGTCAGGTAAGCTGACTGATTTCAGGCTGCTGCATGAATAAAATGCTCCTTTCTTAATATAGGCAAGCTTTTTTGGAAGTTTTAAAGATTTCAGGCTCTTGCAGTCTTTAAATGCCTGAGAACCGATTGTATCAAGAGATGCAGGAAAACTTATTTTTTTTAGTTTTTCGCATCCCATAAATGTACCATATGTAATGCTTTCAATATTTTTTGGTATATTTATAGTTTTAAGGCTTTTACAGTCTTGAAATGAGCAACTGCCTAATATTTGAAGTTTTGAAGGCAGTTTAATATTTTTGAGTGATGAGCAGTTAAAAAATGTATAAGGGCGTATTGCTCTTATTTTTTGCGGAATAGATATTTTGCTGAGTGAACTGCATCCGTAGAATGCACCCTCGCCTATTTTTGTAACTGTGTCGGGAATTATTACCTCTTCTAATTGCTCTGAATTTCTAAAAGCATATTGGGAAATTGTTTTAACACCGGTCGGAATAGTATATGATTTAGAATAATTATTAGGAAATCTTACTAATCTTGTACCGTTTTTTGTGTATAAAACACCGTCAATAGCTTTAAATGAAGGATTGTCGTTGTTTACTACAAATTTGGTTATGTTTGCCTTATCAAGGGCAATGGCAGAAATGGCACAAACTTTCTTTGAAATGTATAATGTGCCGTTTGTTTTACAGTCTGTCAGAACGCCGTAGTCATTGATTTCAGTTGTCTGTTTTGCACTTACGGATTTTGTGGTTTCAGGTACAAAGGATGAAAATGTACTTGAAAAGACTATTGCAAGTGCGGTGGCAGTGCCTATTATTTTTTTTAGAACTTTTCTTTTTTTCATAATATCCTCATTTCTGCGCACGTTTTTTGTACATAGCAGGTTTGTGCCAAGTGCGCACAGACACAAATCCTGCATGTAATTTATTGTAATATGTCTCCCTATACCTATAATAACAGAAGTAAATTAAATTTGTTGCAAGTTATATAATAAATAATTTAATCTTAAGAAAAAATTAAAGATTGAAAGATAGATTTTGCTGTCGAAAAGTAACTGAAATGTTACACTGAAAAACGCATTTACGGAAAATTTTGCTTGTAATTTATATGAAAGCTGGGTAGAATAGATATCATGAAAATAAAGGCGAGAGGAATTTCTTCTCGTCTTTTGTATGGAAAATTATAAAGGAGTAAAGATAAAAAGATGATGAAAAGTAACGGAAATTCAGTATATAAAAAGGCTATGACGCTGGCAGTTCCGATGATGATACAAAATGGTATTACAAATGCAGTCGGACTTGTTGATAATCTTATGGTCGGAAGTCTCGGAACAGAGGATATGACAGCGGTATCTATTGTCAGTCAGCTTGTTTTTGTATTCTTTCTTGCTGTGTTTGGAGGCTTGTCAGGCCCTGGTATATACGGAGCACAGTATTTCGGGCAGGGCAACAAAAAGGGTTATCAGAATGTATTCAGATTAAA
Source organism: Butyribacter sp. (assembly GCF_056818865.1). Lineage (NCBI taxonomy): Bacteria > Bacillati > Bacillota > Clostridia > Lachnospirales > Lachnospiraceae > Butyribacter > Butyribacter sp. Next base: position 148,656 of record NZ_DBLYGC010000003.1, on the reverse strand, counting down.
AATCTGGATTACGGCAGCCATAACAATTTGCGGACTCATAGCTTTTGTTTTTGGTGGAGAGAAAATGATAGGTCTGTATCTGCATGGCAATGATGGCGGTATTGACTCGGCAAAAACGCTTAAATATGGACTTGATTATCTTCATATAATGCTTATCGGTCTTGTTCCGTTTGCGTTTACACAGATTTATGCGGGAAGTTTGAGAGAGATGGGTGAGAGTGTCAAGCCGATGGTTGGAGGTATAGCATCTGTTGTTGTTGATATAGTTTTTAATTATCTGCTTATATATGGAAAGTTCGGCTTTCCAAGACTTGAGGTAGAGGGTGCAGCTATAGCAACTGTGCTTGCGAGGTTTGTTGAAATGCTCGTGGTCGTAGCGTGGACACATCTTAGCCTAAAGAAGTATGAATTTTTAAGAGGTGTATATAGGACACTTAAAATTTCAATAAGTGAAGTAAAGGTAATTATAATAAAAGGACTTCCTATATTTTTAAACGAGTTTTTCTGGTCAGGCGGCATGGCAGCCATGACACAATGTTATTCAATGAAAGGGTTACAGGTTATTGCAGGACTAAACATATCAAATGCAATCTGCAATCTTTTAAATGTTGTGTTTGTTGCTATGGGAAATGCTGTCGGGATAATATCAGGACAGTATCTTGGAGCGTCTAAGTTTGACGAAGCAAAGAAAGCATCAAACAAACTTATGTGGTTTACGGCTGGAATATGTGTTTTTCTTACAGCAATCCTCGTTGCCTGCTCAGGGTTCTTTCCGAAACTTTATGATACATCAGAAGAGGTAAGGCGCCTGGGACAGTGGTTTATCATAATTACGGCATCATTTTTCCCGCTGCAGGGATTTTTAAATGTGCTGTATTTTACACTCCGTTCCGGCGGAAAAACAATAATTACGTTTTTGTTTGACAGCATTTTTACATGGGTGGTATCGGTATCGATTGCGTTTATTCTGTGTAAATTTACGGCACTGCCTGTACTCACAATATATGTTATCGTGCAGAGTGCCGATGTGATAAAGGTTATACTCGGTTATATTCTTGTTAAAAAGGGTGTTTGGATTACGAATTTGGTTGTGTAAGAAAGATTAATATATCAAATTTTGGAGTGGATTATGGGTAAATCATTATACAATATTTTATTGGTTGAGGATGACAGGGAGATAATAAAAAATCTGACTGAATTTTTGAATAATGAAGGTTTTAATGTTGAAAGTGTGACAGGACAAAAGGATGCTCTTTCGTATGTTGATGAGCATATGCAAAACATAGATATTGTGCTTCTTGACGTTTCGCTTGAGGATGGAAACGGGTTTGCGGTATGTACGGCAATCAAACAAAATACAGATATTCCGGTTATTTTTCTGACGGCATCAGGTGATGAGTACAGTGTTGTCATGGGACTTGATATGGGTGCGGATGATTATATAGGAAAACCATTCAGACCGAGGGAGCTTGTTTCGAGAATAAAGAGTGTTCTCAGAAGAAGCGGGCGCATTTCAAATGTGATTGAACTTGCGGATATAAAAATTGATACGACAGGCGGAAAAGTGATAAAATCAGGTGAGGAAATTTTTCTTTCTGCGCTCGAATACCGCCTGCTTCTTATTTTTGCTGCAAATAAAGGCGTTGTTTTATCGAGAAATAAATTGCTTGAAGAAATTTGGGACGCATCAGGGGAATTTGTGAATGACAATACATTGACAGTTTACATAAAAAGGCTCAGGGAAAAGATTGAAAATGATGCTCAGAAACCTGAGATAATAAAAACGGTCAGAGGAATGGGGTATAGGTGCTTATGAATTTTTTCAGAAACGGTGAGATAAAAAAATATTCATTTATCAATTTGGCAGTCATAATATTTACAGCAGTAATTATATATTTATTATCTGATAAAAATACAAAACTGACAGCGGTTGTGTGTGCTGCCGGAATTGTACAATTTGGGATAAACATGATTTTCACAAAGAAAAGATATACCAGACTTGCAAAAATAAGTGACAAAATAGATGCGATTTTACACGGTGATGAACATTTGTCATTTGAGCAGTATAAAGAGGGAGAGCTTTCGGTGCTCTCTGATGAGGTGGAAAAACTTGTTATCAGGCTGAGAGAGCAGACAGAAAATCTAAAAAATGATAAAGTGTTTCTTGCAGACTCCATTGCAGATATTTCACATCAGATAAAGACACCACTTACCTCGATAAATTTAATATTGAATTTTTTGAGAGAAGAAGATATTACATATGAGAGAAGAATGGACTTAGTAATGGAACTTACGACACTTGCTGAAAAAATAAAGTGGCAGATAACAACATTACTCAGAATATCAAGGCTGGATGCCGATATGGTAGACTTTGATATTGAAAATATAGATATGGGAAAAGTGATTGATGAAGCATATTCGCTTATTGAGATACCGCTTGACATAAGAGGAATAGAATTTGAACGCTCATATGAAAAAAAATCAAAAGTGAAAGCTGACAGGGAATGGCTTGTTGAAGCACTCGGGAATATATTAAAAAATTGCATGGAACATAGTTTTAACGGAGGTAAGATTTCTGTTACATGCGAGGAAAATACGATATACAGTCGGATAGTCATAAGTGATAACGGAGTGGGAATTGCAAAGGAAGACCTGCCGCATATATTTGAGAGATTTTATAAAGGAAAAAAGAAAAATGATTTAGACGGGCATAAAAGTGAAAGCGTTGGTATCGGACTCGCATTGTCGAGAAGTATAATAACACAGTTTAACGGAACGATAAAGGTAACAAGCGAGGTTGGTAAGGGGACTTCGTTTGATATAAGATTTTATAAAGGGGTAGTTTAGAAGAAATGATAATATGTAAACAGCATGAATTCATATGGATGATGATTGTTTCATCGAATGAAAAAAGGGCACTTGATAATTCAAGTGCCCTGATGTATAATTTACTCAGAAAGGTAATCGGATGTATATCCGATTTGCCCTCAGTTGAATAGAAATTATAGAAATAGCATTCACTTTGGTCGGAGGATGCTATTTCTTTTTGTTATTATGATTGTCTATGTATGACAGAGCCGCAAATATAACAAGCACTAATGTTAAAACTTCAAGTGTGTTCATAGGGCATCACCCTCCTTTATAAACTAGAGGGCATCTAACATCGGAAAATCACATCCTGCTTTCGTTTCAATTATACATTAAAAGTATAACATAGTAAGAATGTATGTTCAATAAATAGTAATTTATTTTCAAAAAATTGTTAATAAAATGACAATATTGTCACTTTAAAGTCACCCGGTTGTAATCTGTGTATGCTAAATTAAAACCATGATGTAAGGGTCAAAAGCAGATAGCAAAGTATGTTTACATACAAATTGCTATCTGGTGGCTTGACCCGCCAAAGAAATAAGAAAAGAGCAAAATAGTGTACGATATCAATGATACAGTATACTGGCAAGAATGGAGGAAATAGAGTGGAAATTTTGAGAGTAGAAAATCTGACAAAAGTTTATGGAAAGGGAGAAAATGAGGTCAGAGCTTTAGATGGGGTTTCATTTTCTGTTGAAAAGGGAGAGTTTGTTGCTATTATAGGGCCGTCCGGTTCAGGCAAGTCAACATTACTTCATATATTAGGGGCTGTTGATGAGCCGTCATCGGGTAAAGTTTTTATGGATGGCAAGGATGTTTTTAAACAGAATGAAGAGCAGCTTGCGATATTCAGAAGAAGGCAGGTGGGTCTTGTCTATCAGTTTTATAACCTTATTCCGGTGCTTGATGTTGTTGAAAACATTACACTTCCTGTACAGCTTGACGGAAGAAAGGTAAATAGAGAGCGTTTGCAGGACATGGTGGCTCTTTTGGGGCTTCATGGCAGAGAAAAACATCTTCCAAATCAGCTTTCGGGAGGGCAGCAGCAGAGAGTTTCAATAGGAAGGGCATTGATGAATTCACCTTCTGTTGTACTTGCAGACGAGCCGACGGGAAATCTTGATAGTAAAAACAGTCAGGAGATAATGGAACTTTTAAAGAAATCAAACAGAAAATACAATCAGACACTCATTATGATAACACATGATGAAAATATTGCACTTCAGGCAGATCGAATAATTGCCATTGAAGATGGTCGTATTACGAGAGATGAGGTGAACAGATAATGAATATCGTAAATAAATTTACATTGCGTACACTTCAAAAAAATAAGGTGCGAACCCTTGTGACAATACTCGGAATTATTCTTGCAACTTCAATGTTTGTTGCAATTACAAGTATAATAGTGAGCTTACAAAATTACATGCTTGATGTGTCTATAGAGCAGACAGGTGATTGGCATGGACATATATACGGTATTGACGAAAAACAAACAAAAATATGTGAAGATGAAGGAAATGTAAGTAAAAGCAGTATCGTGGAGATATATAAAAATCAGGGTGAATCAGAAGCAGTTACATTCAGGGGAATAGATGACAAATTTAAGTCAATGTTATCCGTCAAGCTGGTAGAAGGAACGATGCCTGAGAATAGTTCACAGATTATCATGACATCTATGGCAAAGAATGTATATTTTAAAAATTGTAAGATAGGGGATAAAGTGAAATTAGATGTTGGCGGTAAAGATAAAGAATTTGAAATTACCGGTTTTTGCCAACAGGTGTCGGGTGATTCGATGCATGATATGCAGATATATACAAAGAAAGGTGCTGCAAAGCCTGAAACCTATGCTGTATATTTCAAGTGTAAAAATATATCAAAAACAGAAGATACACTTAACGGTATTATGCAAAAGATTACCAAAGAAAAAAAAGACAATACTGATGATATGGAGTGGTATACGAACAGTTCACTCTTGAAATTTTACGGAAAATCTTCAAATAGCAATTATAATAAGACTTTGTATGGTATGGGAGCTATACTTATGTTGATAATAATGATTGCTTCAGTGTCACTTATCCATAATGCATTTTCAATATCAGTCAGTGAGAGAACAAAACAGTTTGGTCTTTTAAAGTCGGCAGGAGCGACTAAAAAACAGATTTTAAGAAGCGTATTTTTTGAGGCGGGACTTTTGTGTATAATAGGTATTCCGATTGGTATAATATGCGGAATAGCAGGAATAGGAATTACATTAAATCTTCTTGGAAAACAATTTGCCGTGCTTATTACTTCAAGTGAATCGGTAAATACACTTAAAATGCATATATCTGCGGTAAGCGTAATTATTGCGATAGCGGTTACAGTTATTACTGTATTTATATCAGCACTTATACCGGCATTAAAAGCGGTAAGAATTACAGTTTTACAGGCACTTAAACAAAATGAAAGTACCGGACTTAAGCGAAAAAATGTAAAAGTAAATCCGGTTATGGCAAAAGTGTTTGGGTTTGAGGGAACACTTGCAGACAAAAATTTTAAGAGAAATAAAAGAAAACAGAGAGTTACAATATTTTCAATAGCTGTAAGTACGGCATTGTTTGTTGCGGTAAACAGCTTTACCTCATATATGTCGGCATCTTTGAAAGTGTATAAGAACAATTCAAAAGCAGATTTGTCTATGACGATTGAAAAAGATGCCATGGATAAGGGGTTTAAGAATGTTGACGATGCGTTAAAGAGATTTAAGGGAGTAGATAATATAGATGATTGCAGTTATAGTCTTTACGATAATGCTGTAGCTGAAATAAAAATAAGTGATATAAATAAAGAGTATCTTGAACAACTGAAACAGAATGATTCTGACAAGGTAGATGAGAAAAAAGGCATCATAAGAATGGATGCTATGGTATATTATATTGAAGATAATGCATTTCATGATTTCATAAAAAAAAATAATTTAAAAAACAACAACACATTGGTATGGCAGCATTTAATAATGTACAATGATGATGAGCAGAAAAATTATTCTTATGATGTTTTGAAATCAGATGCAGATATTAAGCTTTATCGTGCAAAAGAAAAAAAGGGATTCAGTGTAGATATTGTGACAAGTTATAAAAAACTTGAACAGAGCTATTGTTTAGATGAAAATTCAAATGATGAAGATGAAGGAGAACTGGAATTTAAAAAATATTCGGGAAAAGATGCATTTGTTTCACAGAATGTAAAAGTTGTGAAATGCGATATGGAACTTCCGCTGGCAGTTGATGATATGAGTGAACAGAGTATGATTACAATAGTGCGTCCGTACTCTGAGATAAAGAATATACCGTCAGGTGTCATCAAAAAAAACACATATAAATTTGGTTTTAAAGCAAAAAAACATGCAGCAGCTCAGGAAAATCTTTATGCTTTTACTGCAGCCAAATTAGGAAGTAATGAAGTATATATATATGACAATACACAGAGTAAAGAAATAAGCAATGCTTTGGTGCTGATCGTTAATGTTTTTTCGTACGGTTTTATCATATTGATATCACTTATAGTGATTGCAAATGTATTTAATACAATATCGACAAACATTCTTTTGAGAAGACAGGAATTTGCAATGCTTAAATCGGTCGGAATGACTAAAAAAGGTCTTAATAAAATGATGAATTATGAATGTGCATTTTATGGAATAAAGGGTCTTATTTTTGGTATGATAGCGGCAGTTCTGTTTACTTATGCAATGTACAGGGTTATGGGAAACGGCTTTAATGTGGGATTTTATATTCCAATACAAAGTGTTGTCGTGGTAATAGCAAGTATATTTGTGGTTGTATTTGCAAGCATGATTTATACTATGAAAAAGATTAAAAAAGATAATGTGATTGAGACACTTAGAAACGAGAATATTTAGTTTGGATGGGTCTTTATATGAAAATAGTTGTTGCTGTTGTTTGGCGGCAACTATTTTTTTATGTATATCTATGATTTTTTGAAAAAGTAGTTGATGATTTAATTCTTATGTGCTAATATAATTATAGACCGTAGGAAGGCATGGGTAATGCCCGAATCCAAATATTCCATTGGCGGGATTAAGAATGGTATATCCATTCTTTTTTTTTACTATGAAAGAGGTGTTACAAATGCCAAATACAGAACTACCGATAGATTTAGAAACTCAAGTCATGCTGATGAAGAAATATGTAAACTTTCGACAAAGAAAAAAGATGAGAGAGTTTCTTGGGTATGCTGGATATTTCAGAGCAAGTCGTTATGGAAAATATCTTTTAACACAAGTAAATGCGTTTGGAAGTAAGGCTGATTCAAAAGTTTTCTTTGAACTTTATAATTTTGATGTACAATTAAGATTGTTGCTGTTTAAGTATTGTAAAAAGGCAGAGATTCGTTTTAAAAGTGCCATAGCAAATGCGGTTTCGTTAAAGACTGGAGATGCTGGCTTTTATTTGGATAAGCAATATTATACGCCAACAAAAAGTGAGAAGGATAAAAAGACTAGAAATAGAAATGTTTTGTTTTTTCATACAAAATTTTTTGTGGGGTTAAAAAATGACGAGGAGAAACTGAGAAGGGATGTTGTAAAACACCCTGAACTGAAAGAATATCGGAAAGGTGGAACTCGTCAAAATAATGCATTACCTGTGTGGGCCGCATTTTCTTATTTTGAAATGGGAACAATGGTGTTAATTTATTCATATTTGCGAGGTGATCTGAGAAAAGAAGTATTAGATTATACATATTCACAGAAGAATTATAAAAAAGAAGTGACAAAGCAGATGGATACATGGTTAGATGCAGTCAGAAATCTAAGAAATTATTGTGCTCATCATTCTATGTTAGTTGGAATGACTTCTTCTGTGGTGATTCCAGATAACAAGGATAGTTCAGATGTTCTTCCGGATAATACAAACCTCTATTCCAGATTGTATGCATTGAAGAAAATATTATCCCAAGAAGATGCAAATATGTTGGAAACAGAACTAGACAGGCTTGTCTCAAGAGCAAAAATTGATGTATATAAAATGAATATACTTCCGTCAAATTGGAAAGATTTATACGATAGAATATTGTTTTTGTAGGAATAATAAATTGGTTTAAGAATACAATAAAAATGACCGTAGGAAGGCATGGGTAATGCCCGAATCCAAATATTCCATTGGCGGGTAGGCAGCTAAGAAGAAATAGCTGCCTATTTTACTATGTGAATGGAAATGTCTGAATTAAAATAGATACTTATTTAAAATTACTATCCAGAAAGTCAATTTACATACAGTATGGAGAGTTGGATATTGTTTTAACAAAAATTTAAGCAGCGGTTTGAGAGATAACAGATCACTGCTTATTTTTCGTATTAATCTTTAAGTGAAAAGCCACAGCGAATTTTATTTGCAGTCATTGACATTTCTCTATTTCGCTTCTATGCTATAAATTGTGCAGGATTGCCAAAATTGCATAGCAATGGAGCATTCCGTGGCGTTATGTTAACAATAAATTTATTTTAGGAAAGGATTAGAGATGAACAATTTTTTATTTAGTCTGAATGCGACAGTTCCGGTTTTTGCCGTGATTGTGCTTGGACATTTTTTTAAGAGAATAGGATTGATAGATGAACATTTTGCCGGGGTCGCCAATAAGTTTGTGTTTAAGGCATGTCTGCCATGTCTTGTGTTTCAGGATCTTGCTGACACAAATATAAGAAAGAACTTTGATTTTAAATATGTAGGTTTTTGTTTTATTGCAACGCTTACGTCAATTCTTGTAATATGGTTTCTGGCTAAAAAATTTATGAGAGATAAGAGTATGATAGGTGCATTTGTACAGGGGTCTTATCGAAGCAGTGCTGCAATACTCGGTATAGCGTTTATTCAGAATATATATGGAACATCAGGTATGGCACCGCTTATGATAATAGGTTCAGTGCCGCTTTACAATATATTTGCTGTTATTATACTGACTTTGGAAAGCAACAATAAAGAAAATTTCGGAGACAACAGCCAGATAAAACATGCACTTATAAATATATTGAAAAATCCTATAATAATCGGAATTTTTCTCGGTCTTGTAGCATCGTTTTTTAATATAAAATTTCCGAGAATGATAGATAAAACAATCAACAATATGGCTGTTATGGCTTCACCGCTTGCACTTATTTCAATAGGAGCGACATTCGAGGGCAGAAAAGCAATTGCAAAGATAAAGCCGACTATAGTGGCATCGCTTATAAAACTTGTTGTACTTGCAGGAATTTTTCTGCCGATAGCGGCAAATTTTGGTTTTCGTGACCAGAAATTGATTGCAATAGTCATAATGCTTGCATCGCCATGCACACCTACATCCTACATAATGGCAAAAAATATGGATGGAGATGATACATTAGCTGCAAGTATAGTAGTCAGTACTACTCTTTTTTCGTCAATTACGCTTACGGGCTGGATATTTTTAATGAAAGCATTGATGTTAATTCAGTAATATAAATATTACTTTCCTCTCTCCTTTTTCAGCACTTCCTGGAAACGATTCATTTCTTTAGCTATCGTACCGCTTAAAACGAGCAGGCAGATTAAGTTTGGTATTGCCATCAGTGCGTTTGCAATGTCGGAAAAAGTCCATGCGATTTCGAGTGTTGTTGTTGCTCCGACATATGCGATAAGTGAGAAAACTATTCTGTAGACCATGTTGTATTTATGGGTTCCGAGTATGTATTCAAATGCTTTTTCACCGTGGTATTCCCAGCCGAGTATTGTTGAAAAAGCAAAGAGAGCAATGCCGATACATACAAGCCATCCGCCGGTATCTCCAAGAACCGTTTTGAATGCTTTTATGGTGAGTGCGGAGCCTACAGTAAGTTCTTTATATTTATAAGAACCGTCTTTTTCAAATACATATTCGTTTTCAGAGGAATCTATCCAGGTTCCTGTGAGGTTATCAGCATTTATGGTATCTGAAGTGAGTGACGCTTCTTTGTTTGTCATTGATATGTCTTTATCATTTTTTGATATGACAAGAGTTGTTCCTCCGTTATCTGTCTTGACATCTTTTATGACGAAATTGTCAGTTACGATATTATTTCCGTTTCTTGTTGCTACAGAGATAGTGTGAGCTTCTTTTGTGTATGTGTACTGTCCTGAGTTTACAATGTCCTTTGAGCCGAGAACGCCGGAACTTGCAATACAAAGTCCGGTAATTGTGCAGACAACAATTGTATCCCAAAATGTACCTGTCATGTTTATGTATCCCTGACGTACAGGGTCATCAGTTGTAGCTGCGGCAGCAGTGATGGCGGCAGAACCCATTCCTGCTTCGTTAGAGAATACACCTCTTGCAACTCCAAAACGCATAGCTTGCATCATACTTGCGACAATACCGCCGCAAAGACCGCCGCCGACTGCTTTTACGGAAAATGCCATCTTAAATATCATTGCGACACCTGATGGTATATTGCTTATGTTTCCGAATATTACAATAAGTCCTGCGATAACATAAAATACAGCCATAAGCGGTACAACGACCTGAGATACTTTAGATATATTTTTGATACCGCCGATGATTATTATAAGTGCAAGAACAGTTATTACAATTCCGGTGGCAGTAACGGGAATGTTGAATGTTGAACTGAGGGCTGTTGAAATAGAATTTGCCTGCGTAAGATTTCCGATTCCGAATGAAGCAACAACTGCGAAAAGTGCAAAAAGCCATCCGAGTATGGCGCCGGCTTTTTTATGTTTGAATGCTTTTTTCATAGTGTACATTGGACCGCCTGACATCTCACCTTTTTCATTTACCTCACGGTATTTTATGGCGAGCATGCATTCACTGAATTTGGATGTTATACCAAAAGCAGCAGAGAGCCACATCCATACTAATGCTCCTGGACCGCCGGAAACCATTGCGGTAGCAACACCTACAATATTACCGGTTCCTATTGTTGCGGCAAGAGCTGTTGTAAGTGCCGAAAACGGGGAAACGTCACCATCCCCCTTTTTTTGTCTTGCTTCTTTGCTCAAAACACTTTTTAATGCATATGGAAGATTGCGCCAGCAAAGAGCTTTTGTTCTAATGGTAAGAAAAATACCGGTACCGACAAGGAGAATAAGCATTACAGGTCCCCAAACAAAAGTATCGATTTTGTCAAGTACGGCAGTAAGAGAATTTACAAAACTGTTCATATAACACCTCTTTCTAAAAAAATAGGGAATAATAAAGAAAATGGCGGTTACAGAATATTCCGTAATCGCCATTGTTTACTTAAATTATGATTAGTATATCAGAAATGTAAAATTATGGCAAGATAAAAAATCAGCCGTCTTATTAAAAAAATAAGACGGCTGATTTTTTTATAAATAGGTGGGAACAAATAATAAACAATGTATAAGCTGAAAGCTGTACACCCTCTCCAATAGGAATATTCAAAACAGCTATACATGTTAGTAAACTACAAGAGACATTGTAACATATATTTGGAAAATAGCAATATTTTTTTAACAAAATATGAAGAAAAATGCAAAAAACTTTACAATTTATTCATAATTGCAAGAGTAATTATAGATTAGTGCATTTAAAATTAGATATATTTTATAATTAAAAAGTTGTAAATATGTGAATTCGTTTGTGATTATAAAAATGATTCTATAGTATATTTTTAGATATTAACACACAATATGCGGTTTGTCTTCATAATATATGGTATAAGGTATATTATGCGTACTTAAAAATATATATTGGAGACACAAAATTATGACCTTTGATAATATCAAAAATTCAATTCGTATTCTTCCGGCACGACAGCTTAAAAATTATCTTGGTCGAAGAGATGTGCTGATTTTTGATTTACGGGATAAAAGTGATTATGATAAAGAGCACATTCCCGGAGCTGTTTGGATAGATATTGGTTTGTTGGAGAAAGATATAAGAAGAATATTTGCAAGAAGTTATATCACGAATGAGGATAGAGAGATTTTTAATAAAAAAGGTATCAGACTTATAATTCTTTATTGTGACAGGGGAAACCAAAGTATTTATGCAACAAGAGACCTTGCAAAACTTGGTTATCCCGTTGTCAGTCTGAATGGAGGGTTTGAAAAATACAGGAAAATAAAATATTAAAATGTAAATTTATTCAGTATTTTTTTAGGCAGCTAATTCTTTTTAGAATATATGGCTGCCTTTTGGCTTAAAAAAATTTCCCAAACATGATAAATATATGTTAATATAAACGCAAAGGTAAAAGTCAGAGACATGCTGTTTGTTATTTATGCCAAAGGCTGTATAAAGCGTTTGTAAATGCATTTTGCTGTGTTTTTGATTTTTATATCTTGCAATAAAATGATGCAAGGGTCAAAATACTTTTTGACTCGAATATCATAAAATAAAACAGATTGGATGAAAATGATGGACAAGAGATTTTTTAAAACCGGCAGACTGATAAAATTTATGTTGATTATGGTCGGTGTGATGTTTATTTTTGGACATGGAATGCAGGCAGATGCAAAGCAGAAATTTGTTGTGGGATTTGATGCAAGTTTTCCACCGTATGGTTATCTTAGTGATGATGGCGAATACATAGGTTTTGACCTTGACCTTGCAGCAGAGGTTGCAAAAAGAAATGGATGGGAACTTGTCAAACAGCCTATTGACTGGGAAGCCAAAGATACCGAATTAAAGGTTGGAAACATAGATTGTATATGGAATGGTTTTACAATGAATGGCAGGGAAAAGCAGTATACATGGACTACTCCGTATGTTGATAACTCCCAGATAGTTATTGTAAATAAAGACTCCGATATTGAAAAGTTAAGTGACCTTAAAGGAAAGATTGTATGTGTGCAGTCTGATTCTTCAGCACTTGCAGCCCTTAAAGGGGATGATGCGACTAAGGAGAATAAAGAACTTGCCGCTTCAATGAAGGAGATAACAGAAGTCGGTGATTACAATTCGGCGTTTATGAATCTTGAAAGCGGAATGGTTGATGCGATATGTATGGATATAGGTGTTGCGTCTTACAAGCTTGAAGCGTCAGGTGACAAGTACAAAATGCTTGATGAAAGACTTTCATCAGAAGAGTATGGCATCGGTTTCAAGCGTGGAAATACAGAACTTCGAGACAAAGTTCAGGTAACTCTTCTTGAAATGCTTCAGGACGGAACATTTGATACTATAGTTAAAAAATGGAAACTTGAGGACAGTGCATGTTTGAGCCTTGATGACAAGACATATAGTGACGGCGGTAAAGTTCCTGAGGTGGCAAAAATAACACCTGCTCCACAGAAAACAGACGTACAGGAAACAGTTGCACCTGAAAGTACAAGTGCAAATACAGGTAAAAAAAGTTTTGTTAATATAGCATTGAGATTATCGGAAGGTATGGGGGCAACACTTCTTATATTTGTTCTCACACTTGTATTTTCAATGCCGCTTGGACTTCCGCTTACGGCTATGAGAATGTCTAAGATAAAGGTTTTGCAGTGGATAGCAAAGATATATATATCAATAATGCGTGGTACACCGCTTATGCTTCAGCTTCTCGTAGTGTTTTATGGTCCATATTATATTTTTAAGATTAAGCTTCCATATGAATATCGTTTTTACGCTGTTATTATAGGTTTTGCTTTAAATTATGCGGCTTATTTTGCAGAGATTTACCGTTCGGGAATTCAGAGTATACCGGTTGGACAGAGAGAGGCGGCAGAGGTACTCGGCTACAGCAGGGCAGGGACATTTTTCAAGATTATATTCCCTCAGATGGTAAAAAGAATAATGCCGCCTGTTACAAACGAGGTCATCACGCTTGTAAAAGATACATCGCTTGCATTTGCAGTTGCATATACAGAGATGTTTACTGTTGCGAAGCAGGTATCCTCAAGCATGGCATCAGTTATGCCGCTTTTTGTGGCAGGTCTTTTCTATTATATATTTAACTTTATAGTGGCATACGCTATGGAAATGATAGAGAAAAAGCTTGACTATTACAGATAGAGAAGTCTGCTGATGAAAGTTTAGATAACTATGATAAATACAGATAGTAACTTAGAGATATGTGAAAGGCTTGGATAAATATGAACATATTAGAAATGAATCACATCAAGAAAACTTTTGATGAAAAAACAGTTTTAAAAGATATAAGTTTAAGTGTTAAAGAGGGAGAGGTTGTATCTATTATAGGTCCATCAGGTTCGGGAAAATCGACATTATTAAGGTGTGCGACCTTTCTTGAAAAAGCAAATGGCGGAGATATATCTTACTGTGGGGAAGCGGTTGTAAAAAATGCAGGGGAAACAGCGTTTTATCCTGACAAGAGCGCAATTAGAAAAGCACAGCAGAATTTTGGACTTGTTTTTCAGAATTTTAATCTTTTTCCACATTATTCTGTTATGAAAAATATAACCGATGCACCGGTATGCAATCAGAAAAGACCAAAGAGCGAGGTGTTTAAGGAGGCAAGAGAACTTCTTAAAAAAGTGGGACTTGAAGACAAAGAGAATGCATATCCATGTGAGTTATCAGGAGGTCAGCAGCAGAGAGTGGCAATCGCAAGAGCACTTGCATTAAAACCTAAGATGCTGTTCTTTGATGAGCCTACATCGGCACTAGACCCTGAGATTACAGCAGGAATTTTAAGGGTTATGAAAAGTCTTGCAGAAGAAAAAATGACAATGGTTGTTGTGACACATGAAATTGAATTTGCAAAAGCTGTTTCTGACAGAGTTATTTTTATGGATGGTGGTGTTATTGTTGAAGAGGGAACACCGGAGGAAGTTATAGATGCACCTAAAAATTACAGAACACAGGAATTTTTAAAACGTCTTGGAATTTAAAATATTACAGTCAGAGCAAAATTTTATTGAATGGGAATAGGTTTATGAGATATATTAATATAGAAAAAGTTGAATCGGGAATGGTTCTTGCAAAAGAGGTTTTTGATGATGATGGAAGGGTTTTGCTTGCAGCGAATACTATACTTACTAAAGAATATATTATAAGACTTTCCATAAGAGGTTATCAGGGAGTTTATATTGAAGATGAGTTGTCAAGAGGAATCCAAATAGATGAAGTTATTTCGATTGAACTTAGAAATGAGGGTGCCAAGGCAGTCAAAGAGGGAAATATTGATTCGCTCAAATCAATAGCAAAAAATATTGTCAGTCAGCTTCTTGAGAAAGATAAGAGCATTTCGCTTGATATTAAAGATTTGAGGACATATGACAATTATACATATAAGCATTCGGTGAATGTTGCTGTCATATCAACAATTATAGGAATATATCTTTCATATGATGAAGAATCGTTGTATGAACTTTGTTTGGCAGCACTGATGCATGATATTGGAAAAACGAAAATAGACCCGGGAATTATCAATAAACCGGGCAGACTCAGTATGATGGAGTATAGAATAGTACAGGAACATGCGAGATATTCATATGATATATTGGATGAGAATTGCCTTATTTCGGCGAGAACAAAACAGGCAGTGCTTCATCATCATGAGAATGAGGACGGAACGGGTTATCCGGACAGACTTGTCGGAGATGAGATACCACCATATGCTAAGATAATACATGTTGCAGATGTATATGATGCACTAACCTCAAAGCGTCCATACAAAAAACCGTATGCATTATCAGAAGCTATAGAATATCTTATGGGAGGAAGCAATGTTCTGTTTGACAGAAATGCAGTTGAAGCATTTTTGGAGGCAGTACCTGTATATGCAAAAGGTATTGATGTGTTAATGACAAACGGAGAGAGAGCGATTGTGGTATCGAATACCTCCAATCCACTCAGACCTATAGTCAGACTTGTTGATAGCGGTAAGGATATTGACCTTAGTAACGATAAAGATTATATAAGTGTGACAATAGCGCCACATACTGTTGTTGAAAATGATTTCACATCGGTATATGAAAGGTTTGAGTTTGATTAGATGATGAAAGGCTGAACTGTTACAGATGGATGCCAAAGTGAACATCTTATTCTTGACTTTTTTTAAAATGCAATATAAAATGAACACATATGTTAAAGACTGAGATGGAGACAGTACCTTTTTGGGAAAGAGTACAGTGAGTCCGTGATGGTGAGAAACGGACATCTGACAAATTGGGAATATCACTCCTGAGTTGCAGGTGGAAAGCAGTTGTGAGTACACTGAGCCGGTTCCTACCGTTATATAGGTCATGTATCTTGTTTGTATGGGATTTTGTCTGTTGTCATACCATAGGTGTGAACAGTGGCGGATTTAGAGCAGACGATGTACATCAGAATAGGTGGTTAATGACAGTTTATGCTTTCATCCTGTTTGGGGATGGAAGCGTTTTTTAATTTATTTAAGAAAGGAAAATGATTATGTACGAAAAAGTTTCAACCGACTTAAATTTCGTCGACAGAGAGAAGAATGTCGGTAAATTCTGGCGTAACCAGCAGATTTTTGAAAAATCAATGAAAGCAAGAGAGGGTTGTCCTACTTATACATTCTACGACGGACCTCCTACAGCGAACGGAAAACCTCATATCGGTCATGTGCTTACACGAGTTATCAAAGATATGATTCCTAGATATAAGACTATGAAAGGTTATATGGTTCCTCGTAAAGCAGGATGGGATACACATGGTCTTCCTGTAGAGCTTGAAGTTGAAAAGATGCTCGGTCTTGACGGCAAAGAGCAGATTGAAGAGTATGGTATGGAGCCATTTATCAAGAAATGTAAAGAGTCAGTTTGGAAATATAAAGGTATGTGGGAAGATTTCTCAGGTACAGTAGGTTTCTGGGCTGATATGGATAATCCATATGTAACATACGATGACAACTTCATTGAGTCAGAGTGGTGGGCATTAAAAGAAATCTGGAACAAGAAACTTTTATATAAAGGATTTAAGATTGTTCCTTACTGTCCTCGTTGTGGAACACCTCTTTCATCACAGGAGGTTGCACAGGGATATAAACTTGTCAAAGAACGTTCTGCAGTAGTACGTTTCAAGGTTAAGGATGAGGATGCATATTTCCTTGCATGGACGACAACACCTTGGACACTTCCATCAAATGTTGCACTTTGTGTAAACCCTGATGAGACATATTGCAAAGTAAAGGCAGCAGACGGATACACATACTATATGGCACAGGCGCTTCTCGACACTGTACTCGGCAAACTTGCAGACGAGGAGAATGGAGTAAAGGCATACGAAGTTCTTGAGACATTTGCAGGTAAAGAACTTGAGAACAAAGAGTATGAGCCTCTCTACGCATGTGCTAAAGAATGTGCAGACAAGCAGCACAAAAAGGGATTTTTCGTTACATGTGACACATATGTAACTATGTCAGATGGTACAGGTATCGTTCATATTGCACCTGCATTTGGTGAGGATGATGCGAATGTAGGACGTAACTATGACCTTCCGTTTGTACAGTTCGTAAACGGAAAAGGTGAGATGACAGAAGAGACACCGTTTGCAGGTCTTTTCGTAAAGAAAGCTGACCCTGAGGTATTAAAAGACCTCGATGCAAAGAAACAGCTTTTTGCAGCACCTAAGTTCGAGCATGATTATCCTCACTGCTGGAGATGTGATACTCCGCTTATCTACTATGCAAGAGAGTCATGGTTTATCAAGATGACAGAGGTAAGAGATGACCTCGTACGCAACAACAATACTGTAAACTGGATTCCTGATTCAATCGGTAAGGGACGTTTCGGAAACTGGCTTGAAAATATTCAGGACTGGGGTATTTCACGTAACCGTTATTGGGGAACACCACTCAATATCTGGGAGTGTGAAGGCTGTGGTCACCAGGAATCTATCGGAAGCCGTGCAGAACTCGCAGAGCGCAGTGGAAATCCTGATGATGCAAAGGTTGAACTTCACAGACCTTATATTGACGGTGTTACATTTAAGTGTCCTGACTGTGGCAAGACAATGAAGAGAGTACCGGAAGTTATCGACTGCTGGTTTGATTCAGGAGCAATGCCATTTGCACAGCATCATTATCCATTTGAAAATAAAGACTTATTTGAGGCACAGTTCCCTGCACAGTTTATCTCTGAGGCAGTAGATCAGACAAGAGGATGGTTCTATTCACTTATGGCAGAATCAACACTTCTGTTTAACAAAGCTCCTTATGAGAATGTTATCGTGCTCGGTCATGTTCAGGATGAGAACGGACAGAAGATGAGTAAGTCAAAAGGAAATGCAGTAGATCCGTTTGATGCACTTGATAAATATGGCGCAGATGCTATCCGCTGGTATTTCTATATAAATAGTGCTCCTTGGCTTCCAAACCGTTTCCACGGCAAGGCAGTTCAGGAAGGACAGCGTAAGTTCATGGGTACACTGTGGAACACATATGCGTTCTTCGTACTCTATGCGAACATTGATGAATTTGATGCAACAAAATATACACTTGATTATGATAAACTTTCCGTAATGGATAAATGGCTTTTATCAAGACTTAACAGCACTGTTAAGGAAGTTGATGAAAACCTTGCAGCATATCGTATTCCTGAGACTGCAAAAGCACTTCAGAGCTTTGTTGATGAGATGAGTAACTGGTATGTAAGACGTTGTCGTGAAAGATTCTGGGCAAAGGGCATGGAGCAGGATAAGATAAATGCTTACATGACACTGTATACAGCACTTGTGACAATCTCAAAGGCAGCAGCACCTATGATTCCGTTTATGACAGAAGATATTTACAGAAACCTTGTATGCACACTTGATGCAAGCGCACCTGAAAGTGTACATCTCTGTGATTTCCCTGAGGTAAATGAAGCGCATATCGATAAGAAGCTTGAAGAGGATATGGAGACTGTACTTGAAGCAGTTGTAATCGGACGTGCATGCCGTAATACAGCAAACATCAAGAACCGCCAGCCAATCGGAAAGATGTATGTAAAAGCTGATACAGAGCTTTCAGAATTTTATATGGATATCATTAAGGATGAGCTTAATGTTAAGGAAGCAGTTCTTACACAGGATGTAAGTGAGCTTACAACATACAGCTTTAAGCCACAGCTTAAAACTCTCGGACGCAGATTTGGAAAACAGATTAATGCTGTAAAAGAAATTCTTGCAGGACTTGACGGTCAGAAAGCAATGGCAGAACTCAATGAGAAAGGAAACCTCACTATTACAGTTGATGGAAATGAGGAAGTTCTTGAAAAAGACGACCTTCTTATCGAGGCAGCACAGATGGAAGGATATATTTCAGATACAGACCGTGGAATAACAGTCGTACTTGATACAAACCTTACACCTGAACTTATTGAGGAAGGATTTGTCCGTGAGGTTATCAGTAAAATTCAGACAATGCGTAAAGATGCAGGATTTGAAGTAATGGATCATATCCGTGTGTCAATGCAGGATAATGAAAAGATAGCTGGTATTGTACAGAAGAACGAAGAACAGATTAAGTCAGAAGTTCTCGCAAATGAAACTAAGTATGACGGAGCTGTAGGATTCAAAAAAGAGTGGAACATCAACGGCGAGAAAGTTACATTTGGTGTAGAGAAGTTATAAACCGAGCGAAAGCAGGGAATTTAAAAGCGAAAGCGTAAAAAAATTGACATTATACAAGTTGTGTATTATGTCAATTTTTTTTGTTATATATTTAATAAAATTGCATTGTAAATATATATTAATTTAGATTCCGAGTTCTGAGACAACGGATTTAAGTTGTTCCCATTCCTCAATGTAGGCGGCAAGAGTTTCTTTTCCATTATCGGTTATCTTGTAATATTTTCTTGTAGGACCACCGGACTCATTTCCATAATAAATGTCAGCAAAACCATCATTTTTTAAGCGGCGCAATATGGCATAAAAAGTGCTGCTGTTTACTTCAGGAAACAAAATATTCATTTCATGCATAAGATTGTAGCCATAATAATCCTGTTGTGATAATTTGTGCAGAAGGCACATTTCAAGAACGCCTTTTTTTATCTGTGCACTGATTTTTGTATTCATATTAATCTCCATTCTTGCCCGCTTTTCAGGGCATCTCAAGTTTGTGCGCAAGCACAAATCTTGCGTGTGAAAAATCATAGATTTTTCACACTATTACCACTTTTCCCTCTTTTCTGCACACATTTTTCCTGTTTGTCATATCAAGCTTGTGCAAGTGTGCACAGACACAAACTTGTGTGTCAAAAATTTGTTTATGATGTTATTATAACAACTATTGTTCAAAAGTCAATAGTAATAAATAATAGTTATTTATATCTCTGCGATAAAGCAGTCACAGCAAAAATAACATTATATATTTTATTAAGAATTACTTAAAAATAATTTTAGATATGGTTTTTATAAACAAATTTATGTATAATAAAGTGTAAAGGAAATGTGTCAAAAACAAGTTGAATTGATTGTTTTTTGGCATTTTTTAGGATAGGGGGGGAGATACATATATGGCGGAAAAAAATGTACTTATGACATTTAAGAGATACGAAAAAAAGTATCTTTTGACAAGAGATAAGTATGAGAAGTTTCGTGGGGAAGTTGACAGGCACATGCAGGTGGATGAATTTGGTCTTGATACCATAAACAACATTTATTATGATACCGGGCAGTATGACATGATTCGGGAATCTATAGAAAAGCCTGTTTATAAGGAGAAAATCAGACTGCGGGGTTATGGTGATATAAAAAGCGGGGATACGGTTTATCTTGAACTAAAGAAAAAATACAGGGGAATTGTTTATAAGCGCAGAGCAGCCATGAAACTTGAAGAAGCATATAAGGCTGTTACAGCAGGTTGTATAGAAAAAGCTGACACTCAGATTCTTAGAGAACTCGATTATGTTTTGTCATTTTATAAACCTGAGCCGAAAGTGTATCTGGCATATGACAGGGTGGCATTATATGATAAGAAAGGCAGTGACCTTCGTGTCACATTCGATTTTAATATAAGATACCGCACAGATGACCTTGATATGTCACATGGCGATTATGGAGAGTATATTATGACGGATGACAGTGTCCTGCTTGAGATAAAAGCTTCGGCGGCATATCCGTTTTGGCTTATAAAACTTTTGGAGAACTTGGAGATATATCCGATTTCTTTTTCAAAATATGGAATTGTATATACGCAGAATAATATACATAAGTGGAGGGATTATGTTTAATACGATTTTAAATCTTACGGCAAATTCGCTTACATTTAGCACTGCAGTTAAATGTACGGGAGTCTCATTGGTTTTGGGATTTGTGGTAGCATTGTGCTATGCATTTACTGGAAAAACAACTAAAAACTTTTTTGTTTCGCTGGTTATACTGCCGGCTATGGTTCAGACAGTTATAATGCTTGTCAATGGAAATCTTGGAACCGGAGTGGCGATTGTCGGGGCGTTCAGTCTTGTGAGGTTTCGCTCGATACCGGGCACAAGCAGAGAGATAAGCAATATATTTTTTGCCATGGTGGTAGGACTTGCTACGGGCATGGGTTATATTACATATGCCGCATTCATAACGGCATTTATTGTTGTTGTAATGCTTGTCATATATGCAGTTCCGTTCTTTAAGGGCGAAGAAAATATGAGAAACTTGAAGATAACTATTTATGAAAATCTTGACTATACTGAAATTTTTGATGATATTTTTGAAAAGTATCTGAAAAAAGTTGAGATGCAAAATGTTAAAACCGTAAATATGGGAAGTATGTATCAGCTTCACTATTACATAGAATTTAAAGATAATAGTAAAGAAAAGGAATTTATTGATGCGATAAGATGCAGAAACGGAAATCTTACGGTTGTGTGTGGACGGATTGTACAGCAGGCAGAACAGCTTTAAAACGGAAATGAGGGATTTTATGAGAAAAGAAAAATTATTTAGGGAAATAAAATGTAAAGGTAAGAAGATATTTGCAATGTCAGTTGCAGCAGCAGTTTTTATGTCAGCGCTTACAACAGGTTATTCCTGTGATAAGGTAAATGTGTCAGCGGCAAACAAGAAAATATCAACTGTAAAAATTGGCAAAGCTGTTGTTACGACAGCGAATGGAAAAGTGGCAGTATCAAAGAAAAATAAAACAATCACACTTAACCAAAGCGGCACATATACATTCAAGGGAAATTTTGGCTCTTACAGAATTATTATGAACAAGAGACAACTGAATGTGACTGTCCGTTTGAATGGGGTTACAATGAGTAATTCAAAGACAGCATGTATTTACAACACGAAAAAATCTGCCAGCCTGCATATACAGCTTGTGAAAGGAACAAAAAATGTCTTGACGGGG
Organism: Butyribacter sp.; assembly: GCF_056818865.1. Lineage (NCBI taxonomy): Bacteria > Bacillati > Bacillota > Clostridia > Lachnospirales > Lachnospiraceae > Butyribacter > Butyribacter sp. The sequence goes on along the minus strand of NZ_DBLYGC010000003.1, from coordinate 126,563 downwards.
CCGTCTGCATTCCCGGAGGTTACAGGAAAGACAGGAAGCAAAAAAATATCTCCCGACGGAGTTATCATGAGTGACGGAAATTTGAAAATATGGGGCAGTGGCAGTCTTAATGTAAAAGATACATCGTCAAACGGCAATGCCGTAGACAGTAAAAAAGATATAAGTATCACATCAGGAAATATATTTATTACATCGAAAAACAGTGGAATACATGCAGATAATGTAAATATCAGCGGCGGAGATATATCGGTGACTTCATCAGACACTGGAATAAAGGCATCGCAAAAAGTTACGGTAGATGGCGGAAGCGTACTTGTAGATGCTGTTGACAAAGGCATTCAAGGAAGAAGCGGTGTAACAGTTAAAAAAGGAAGTATAAGTATAAAAACAAGAAAAAGTTCAAATACAAAGTTTGAAGATTTCAGAGGTATTGCGGCAGGACGTTCAGGAAAAAACGGTAAAACTGCTGTTTCTGCGGATATAAACATATCAGGTGGCAAGATAAGCATAAATTCATACGGTGATTGTATTCATGCGAGTGCCAATGTAAATATAACTGACGGAACTTTAAGCCTTACAAGTACAGCGGATCACGGAATAAGAGCAAAAAAGACATTGAGCATTAAGTCTTCGGTTAACATTTCGATTTCATCCAAAAAGAAAAAGGTTAAAGCAGAGAGTAAAAACATTGCATCTAATATAAATCTTTAAAGTGAAGCATGCAAATAAAATGATACAGATAAATTAAACACAAAACAAAAACAGCCTTACCAAATCGGTAAGGCTGTTTTTGTCTTTAAAGAAAAAAGAGGATTGAACCGATAGTTTTTACTGTCGGTTCATGAAAAAATAATGTAAAAAAATTGTGTACTTAATATTTTAAGTACGGTACAAAAAGGAGTTGGTCTGCAGCAGAGGGAGCTACTACAGACCTAAATGAAAAAAATGAAAAAGAATCTATCTCAAACATAAGTCAATAAGCTAAAATATTTTTGTCGAAACAGGTGACAAAAATAAGAATCATCTCACTCGGTAATTCCTACCTTTGTTTTCCTCACCCGCTTCATTTATGTTTATGAATACATTATACAAAGGAATTGTGTTCCTTTTGTGTTTCATTTATGAAGTGATTGTGAAAAACAGAGCTTAATTCTAAACAAAATCTAAAAAAACACCGACAAAACAGGTATTTTTTGTCGGTGTTTTTAAAGAAAGGCTTTTTTGTGCATGTACTTTGCACATGTTATAAGTTATTAAATCTGACCGTATTTTTTGAGAACTGCCTGAATGCGTTCTGTCGGATTTAAAAGGTCGCTGATTGACTGGTCATGATTGAGAGTATCAATAAGGAGTGCTACATATTTGCTCATATCAACATTTATATAGTAATCTCTTTTGAGAACTTCCTCAGGCTGATATACAAGGTTTGTTGTAAGAACCTTATCGATAAGTCCTTTTTCATGAGCCTCATCAAATTTTTCCATTCCATTTGTGAAAAGACCAAATGTAGCTGCAACAAATATACGATTAGCTTTTCTTCTTTTTAATTCAGTTGCAACATCTATCATGCTTTCGCCTGAAGAAATCATATCGTCGATGATAATAACATCTTTTCCTTCAAGGTCTGAGCCGAGAAATTCATGTGCGATAATAGGATTTCTTCCGTCAACAATCTTGCTGTAATCACGGCGTTTGTAGAACATTCCAATATCAATACCAAGAACATTTGCATAGTAAACGGCACGTCCCATAGCTCCCTCATCAGGACTGATAACCATAAGATGGTCAGTGTCGATTTTGAGGTCATCAACATTTTTAAGAAGTGCTTTAATGAACTGATATGTCGGCTGAACTGTTTCAAAACTCTTTAAAGGAATTGCATTCTGTACACGAGGGTCATGTGCATCAAATGTGATAATGCTTTCAACGCCCATCTGTGTAAGCTCCTGAAGGGCAAGAGCACAATCCAAAGATTCGCGGGCACTTCTTCTGTGCTGACGGCTTTCATATAAGAAAGGCATTATAACAGTGATTCTTCTTGCTTTTCCACCGACGGCAGCAATAATACGCTTTAAGTCCTGATAATGGTCATCAGGAGACATATGATTTGTCTGACCGCATACAGTGTAAGTTAAATTGTAATTACATACATCTACCAAGAGATATAAGTCCTGACCTCTAACTGACTCCCTGATGATACCTTTTGCCTCACCTGAACCAAATCTAGGGCATGCAGAGTCGATTATGAATGACTCTCTGTTGTATCCGGCGAAAGAAGCGGCAGTTGCATGTTTTGCAGCTCTGTCGTTTCTCCAGTCAACAATATAGTCATTGACTTTTTTTCCCATATCTCTACTGCTCTCAAGGGCAAGAATGCCAAGAGTACCATAAGGGATTGTTTCAGCTAATTTGTCATGTCGTTTCATAATAGTTTGTCCTCCATAATGTATTTGGATAAAGGAAAATAAAATATTTTCCAAGGTTAAGAGATAGCAATTTTAATGCGTATGTCATCACCGGCAATCATATAAAAGTTATAATATCCGGTAAAACGTGAAAAAATACGCTCACTGTACCGTTCTCTCAGTTCTTGAAATGAGAGATTGGTTGAAATAATTGTTGATTTCTGATTCATATGTCTTTCTTCTATAAAATAATACAACTGTGATGTTGTAAAACCATTTGCAAGTTCTGTGCCAAGATCATCAATGATGAGCAGTTCACAGTTTAGAATATATGAGATTTGTTCGTTGTTTAAATATTCATCGGTTTTGTAGAACTTATTTTTTTCTAAAATATCAAAAAGCTGTAAAGAAGTCAAGTATACAACGGTATGCGAGGTGTCTAAGAGCTCCTTTGCAATGCAGTGCGTGAGGAAAGTTTTTCCGACACCTGTCTCGCCGTAAAATATAAGATTGTCGTATGCTGTATCAAAATGTTTGACAAAATCCAGACAAACCGCTTTGACTCTGAGAATATTTTCTCTAGCCGTAAGTGATAAATTTTCGACAATATGCTTGTTATCATAAAAAGTTGGATTGAATGTATCAAAATTTTCTTTTTCAAGTATATCAGCAAGATTTGAATTTTTGTATAACGAGGTAATCTCGTACTGTTTAAGACAGTGGCATGGTTTGTTGTCTATGTAGCCGGTGTCTTTACAGTCTTTACATGAATAAATCGGTGATAGAAAATCTGCGGGATAACCGTTTGCCAGCAGTAATTCTGTCTTTTTATTGATAAGTTCGTCTTTTTTTGCACGGTAAGCTTTTTCGTCAAGCTTTTCGTCAGGGTTTAAAAGCTCCATGCGTGCCTGATTGGTAGAGAGATTGATGATTTCGTTTTGAATATTCCTCAATTCCGGAATTTTTTCATAGAGCTTCTCATATCTCGAAGCAACAAGGCGTTTATTTTTTAAACGCAGCTGGTCATACTTATACATAATATCACGATATTGAGTGTTTGATAATCCCATAAATCTCCCTCCGTATTTAAATCAGCAGTCATTTGTCTGTTTAGATTTGTTTACCTGTTTAGCAGTTTTCTCTCCAGTTCACTTATCTCAGCGTGAGAAGTATCTCTTTGCTGGAAAGTATTAAACTGGTTCTTTTTTATATAGCTGCCGCCTGAATTGTTTGCGTTGTATCTGTAATTTTTCTGGCTGTTATTGCTTTTCTCGGATTTATGTTTAGCATATATCTCGTCGGCTTTTTCAACATCAAGCAAAGTTTTTATGCCAGACTTATGCCAGTTGTCGAGTATTCCCTCGGCATATTTAAAATCAGCTTTCTGTATTTTGAGCATCGTTCGGTTGCATGCTTCTATTATTACACTTAAATCAATCATCCATTCTTTCTGCCAGCGTTCAACGAACTGCTTTTCTATGATAGCAAGCGGTCTGCCAAGTCCGAAAGCTTTTGATATGGCAGTGTATGCTGTATTGTAATCGGTAGTAACTTTTTTGGCATCTTCGGGTGATTTTACACCCTGTTCGTGCCATGAAAGTGCAACTGCCTGTATATAATTTGAGTTGCTTTTTCCGAGTGAAATACAATAGTCATATAGATGAATCAATAATTCGGATGAGAAATGCAGCGTACCATAAAGATATGATATAAGTTCAATTTCATTTGACTTAAAAGGACGTTCAAGAAATGACTGGATTGCCTGAAGCGCAAATTGAAAATCCTGATTTGCTGCTAATTCTTTTCTTTGTTCGGCAGATACGGAAACAGAATTGACAGAGTCAGATTTCTTTTCTTTGGATGAAAAAGGAATCTGTGATGTGCTTGCAATGTCTTCGGCGGTATCATCAATATATGAAGCTGATTTTGCAGCTTGATAGACATCGTCGGGGTTAAGCATCTGAATAGAAGAAATCTGTTCGGTGACATTGTCAAGAGTAATCTTTATAAGTCCCTTTTTTTCCCAATGCTGCAAAGCACGAATAATATCTCTTTCAGTGCTGTCTGTTTTATCTGCAAGAAATGGTATGGAAATGTCGATGCCGCCGGACTGTATACATTTTGACAGATATAGATATACCTTTACATAACTGCCGTTTGCATCCAACATAAAATGTTCAATGAATGCATTGCTTATCACTGTATTCTGTTGAATATATCCGGTACATGATAAAACATTTTCCATTATAATTTATAATCCTCATTTCTGTATTTTTGTATGTTTTGAAATCTTATGTGTTATTAAGTCCACCGTAAATGTATTTTAGCATGTTTTAAAAATGTTTCAAGTCATAGCTTGAAAACAGTTATGTCTATTAAAAAAATGTGGATAATGTTGAAAATGTGGAAAAAAGTTTTAAATGGCTTAAAATAGCATGTTTAAGTGTAATATAAAACATAAAAATATCCACAATGGATTGTGAAGAATTATCAACAATCAATTGTGGATAATGTGGATAACTATTTTTGAACGAGTGATTCGCCTATGGTTACTACATTTCCGGCACCCATAGTTATCAACAAGTCACCGTCGATACATTTTTCCTGTAAAAATTTTTCAATTTCCTCAAAAGATGGAAAATAGTACGCCTTTTTTCCGAGTTTAGCAAGTTCATCCTGAAGTGTTTTTGATGAAATATCTCCCGGGTCCTGCTCTCTTGCTGCATATATATCGGCGAGGACGATGTTTTCAGCATTTGAGAGTGCGGCAGCAAATTCTTTGAGAAGTGCTCTTGTTCTGCTGTATGTGTGCGGCTGGAATACACACCAGAGGTGTTTGTGTGGATATTTTTGAGCCGCTGTAAGTGTAGCTGTAATCTCAGTTGGATGATGTGCATAATCATCAATAACAGTTACACCGTTGAATGTACCTTTAAGTTCAAAGCGGCGTTCAGTTCCGACAAAATCTGAGAGTCCGCTTAAAATAGAAGCTTCGTCTATTCCGTAATATTCGGATAATGCGATTGCCGCTAAAGAATTTGATATGTTATGTTTTCCTACTACATTAAGTTTTACCTGCATATCTGTTTTCTGACCGTTTCTTACAAGTGTATAGCAGCCATGTCCTTTTTCGTCAAAAGAAATATCAGCAGCCGCATAGTCACAATCCTGTTCAAGTCCGAAAGTGATGACCTTGCATGGCAGACCGTCTATAATCTCGTTTAATTTGTCAATATGTTTGTTTATGACAAGAACACCGTTTTCAGGTATGAGTTCCGCAAATTTTCGGAATGAATGTCTTATGTCATCTATATCCTTGAAAAAGTCAAGGTGGTCGGCGTCTACATTCAGGATAATTCCGGCAGTAGGATGAAATTTAAGAAAACTGTTTGTGTACTCACATGCTTCAGTGATAAAGTTTTCTGAATGGCCTATGCGGATGTTTCCGCCTATAGCGTCAAGAATACCGCCTACGGAGATTGTAGGGTCTTTTTTTGCCGCAAGAAAAATCTGTGACAGCATGGAAGTTGTAGTGGTTTTTCCGTGTGTTCCTGAAATGCCGATTGCATTTGGGTAGTTCTTCATGACCTGACCTACCATCTCAGCTCTCTCCATCATAGGAATGCCGAGTTCTTTGGCACGGATAAATTCAGGATTGTCAGGGTGAATAGCCGCTGTATAGACAACCAGGTCAATGTCATCAGTGATATTTTCTGTTTTCTGTCCGTATATAATATTTATACCTGTGCTTTCGAGATGCTTTGTGATTTTGCTTTCTTTTATATCTGAACCACAGACATTGAAATTATTTTCATGGAGCAGCTGAGCAAAACCGCTCATACTGATTCCACCGATGCCTATGAAAAATACTTTGCATGGATTATTAAGATTTATTTGGTACATAATGCCACCGTCCTATCTGTTTTAATAAGTTATTACTCATTATATTATAAACATTGGCTGGAAAAATACAATTGTAAAATGAAAATGTAACAAAAATATAAATTATTTGTAATTAAAATAATGTTTCACTGGAATATGAACACAGTTCATAATTTCTATATGAATACAAAATATTGAGTAAAAATATTGCAGTCCGTATATATAGTGTATTAACGGCGTGAAAGCAGTATTTTTGTGTAAAATTTGGCAAAAATAACAAAAAAATGTCTGAAAAATTTGTTATATTTGTTCACATTTTGTTCATGTTGTGTTATAATAAAAAGCACATTAGATGAATATACTATATTGTCACATTAAATTGAGGCATATGGTATACCTGTTAGAAATTTTGTAAATGGTCATATGTTCATATTCGGGACAGGCAGTACATGACTGTATATATATAAATTTCAAACGAATAAATATAAAAGGGGTGATAGTGTGATTAAGAAAGAAATGATAGCTATGTTATTAGCGGGAGGACAGGGTTCCCGCCTTGGCGTCCTTACCGCTGACGTTGCGAAACCGGCAGTTGCCTTTGGAGGAAAGTATAGAATTATTGATTTTCCACTCAGTAACTGTATCAATTCAGGAGTAGATACAGTAGGTGTTTTGACACAATATCAGCCGCTTAGGCTGAACACACATATCGGAATAGGTATTCCGTGGGATTTGGATAGAAATGTAGGTGGTGTTTCAATACTGCCGCCTTACGAGAAGAGTGCAAGCAGTGAGTGGTATACAGGAACAGCAAATGCTATATATCAGAACTTAAAATATATGGAGTATTATAATCCTGACTATGTACTTATCCTTGGTGGAGACCATATCTATAAGATGGATTATGAGGTCATGCTTGACTTCCACAAGGCAAATAAAGCAGATGTCACACTTGCAACGATTCCGGTTCCTATTGAAGAAGCGAGCAGATTTGGTGTAGTGATAACAGATGACAACGGAAGGATTCGGGAGTTTGAAGAAAAACCTGAACATCCAAGAAGCAATCTTGCTTCGATGGGTATTTACATATTCTCATGGCCGGTTCTTAGAGATGCTCTCATAAAGTTAAAAGACCAGCCGGCATGTGATTTCGGTAAACATATCATTCCTTATTGCCACGAGCAGGACAAGCGTATCTTTGCATATGAGTACAATGGTTATTGGAAAGATGTCGGAACGCTTGGAGCATATTGGGAAGCCAATATGGAACTTATCGACCTTATTCCTGTATTCAACCTTTACGAGGAGTATTGGAAGATTTATACAAAGAGTGATAAGATTCCGCCACAGTTTATCGCAGAAGAGGCTTCAATCGACAGAGCTATTATAGGCGAAGCGTCGGAGATATACGGTGAAGTCAGCAATTCAGTTATCGGCTCAGGTGTTTATATTGCGCCGGGAGCAGTTGTCAGAGATTCGATTATTATGGGTTCTTCTTATATAGATGAGGGAACGGTTATAGATAAGTCGATTATAGCCGAAAGTGTAAAAGTAGGAAAGAATTGCAAACTTGGTGTCGGTGAAGAAAAACCGAACAATTACAAACCTGACGTATATGCGTTTGGACTTTGTACCATCGGAGAGGACAGTGTTATCCCTGACGGTGTAAGTATAGGAAAGAACACAGCAATATCAGGAAAAACTGAACTTAGTGATTATCCGAACGGATTACTCGACAGTGGCGAAACTTTGATTAAGGCAGGTGATAAGGTATGAGAGCAATAGGAATAGTGCTTGCTGGAGGAAACAGCAGCAGAATGAAAGAATTATCCAATAAGAGAGCTGTGGCAGCTATGCCTATAGCCGGTGGATTTAGAAGCATTGATTTTGTTCTTAGCAATATGAGCAATTCACATATACAGAAAGTAGCTGTATTTACACAGTACAATGCAAAATCACTCAACGAACATCTTAACTCATCAAAATGGTGGGATTTTGGACGTAAACAGGGTGGATTGTATGTATTTACACCGACTACCACACCGAGCAACAGCTATTGGTACAGAGGAACGGCAGATGCCATTGCGCAGAATATCGATTTCTTGAAATCAAGTCATGAACCATATGTAGTTATAGCATCAGGAGATGGTATATATAAGATGGATTATGCGAAAGTGCTTGAGTACCATATTGCTAAAAAGGCAGATGTTACTATTGTTACATCAACGGTTGATGAGAGAGACGACCCAAGCAGATTTGGTGTGATAAAGACAGATGCAGACGGAAGAGTTACTGATTTTGAGGAGAAGCCGATCACAACAGACGGTCATCAGGTTTCGACAGGAATATATGTCATAAGAAGACGTCAGCTCATAGAACTTATTGAAAAAGCTGCCGAAGAAGAAAGACATGATTTTGTAACAGACATTCTTATCAGATACAAGAACATAAAAAAGATTTATGCATATAAAATGGATACATATTGGAGCAACATAGCATCAGTTGATTCCTATTATAATACAAACATGGACTTCCTTAAAAAAGATGTCAGGGATTATTTCTTCAGACAGTATCCTGATATATATTCAAAAGTAGAAGATTTACCTCCGGTTAAGTACAATCTTGGCTCAAGTGTTAAAAACAGTCTTCTTTCAAGCGGATGTATAATAAACGGTTCTGTAGAGAATTCAATCTTGTTTAAGAAAGTATATGTTGGAAACAATTGTACAATTAAAAATTCGATTATCTTAAACGATGTATATATAGGAGACAATACACATATTGAAAACTGTATAGTTGAGAGTAGAGATACGATAAGAGCCAACACCAATTATATAGGTGAAACCGGACAGGTGAAAATAGTTATTGAAAAAAATGAGAGATATGCATTATAATCATTATAATAGGTAGAAAGTTAGACACATCATGGCATTTTGCCATGGTGTGTTGTAAGTTTTCAGACTAAAATTTATTATTTATTACAGCCGAAGGAGGTTATAACGTGCAGATAACTGACATAAGAGTGCGCAAGATTACAAAAGAAGGAAAAATGAAAGCAGTTGTCTCAGTTACATTTGATGAGATATTTGTTGTTCATGACATAAAAGTCATTGAGGGGGAGAAAGGATTGTTTATTGCGATGCCGAGCAGACGTTCAGGAGACGGAGAGTATCGTGATATAGCTCATCCTATAAATTCTGAAATGCGTGATAAGCTTCAGAAAGAGATACTTGAAAAGTATGAGGAAGCAGTTAAAGAGAACGACACAGCGGAATAAATTAAATAGTGATTGAAGTGAAAATTACTAAAAGCATCGCGAAAAAACGGTGCTTTTTGTGCATTATGGAGAAAAACGAAAAAATAAATAAAAAAGTGCAAAAATACTTGCAAAAGAACTAGAAACAGTGTATACTAGCAACTGCTGTGACATTGATAGCGATGAAGCGTGAGGTTGCTGCCGATAACGGCAGGTTTTCCGTGGAGCGAATGTCAAGTTAGGAAACTGGCGACAAGTCACTGTACAACAATTTGATATCTGTATATGTAACATTAGGATACATATTTAGATAAGGCGGGATTTCTGCGGCTTAATTGTAAACCATAGCAGGAAACACCCGGATAAGTGTACAGTCACCACTTGTTCCGCTGAAATTAGCAGACTTGGCGAAAAGCCAGATCAGTATGTCTGCAAAAGTGCGAAAAGGAGGCGGCTTTTTTTATGGCAACAAATGTAATGAGAATTACACTTAAAGCGTATGACCACAATCAGATCGATCATGCTGCTGGAAAGATTATTGAGACATTGAAGAAAAACGGGGCAAAGGTAAGTGGTCCTGTACCTCTTCCAACAAAGAAGGAAGTAGTTACAATTCTTCGTGCTGTTCATAAGTATAAAGATTCCAGAGAGCAGTTCGAGCAGAGAACTCATAAGAGACTGATTGATGTTATCGCTCCTACACAGAAGACTATCGAAGCTCTTACAAAGATGGATATTCCTTCTGGCGTAGCAGTCAATCTTAAAATGAAAGAAAAATAATTCTGAGAATTATTACTATTTAAAAATGAGTAAGTCCTTAGGGTTTATATATAAATCGCGTAATATGCGGTTCGAGTTTTTGGTTTACGAACTTGCACATTATAGACCATCTAGGATGATTTCAATCTTATATAATAAGAAGAATTGAAATCCGCTGTAGATTAACAGGAGGTGCAAAACAATGAAGAAAGCTATTTTAGCTACAAAGGTCGGTATGACACAGATCTTTAATGAAAACGGAGTTTTAACTCCAGTCACTGTACTTCAGGCTGGTCCTTGCTATGTAACACAGGTAAAGACAGTTGACAATGACGGATACAGTGCAGTTCAGGTAGGTTTTGTTGATAAGAAAGATAAAGTTATCACAAAAGATGCCGCAGGTAAAAAAGAAATCAAGAGAAGTCATGGTGTTAATAAGCCATTACAGGGACATTTTGCAAAAGCTGGTGTTTCTGGAAAGAGATATCTGAAAGAATTCAAGTTTGAGAACGCTGAAGAGTACACACTCGGTCAGGAAATCAAGGCTGATATCTTTGAAGCAGGCGACAAGATTGATGCAACAGGAACTTCAAAAGGTAAAGGATTCCAGGGCGCAATCAAGAGACATGGTCTTCACAGAGGACCTATGGGACATGGTTCTAAGTTCCACAGACATGCTGGTTCAAACGGAGCTTGTTCAGATCCAAGCCGTGTATTCAAGGGTAAGAAGATGCCTGGTCAGATGGGTTCAGTTAAAGTTACAATTCAGAACCTTGAGATTGTTAAGGTTGATGCAGAGCAGAACTTAATCTTAGTTAAGGGTGCTGTTCCGGGACCTAAGAAAGCTTGTGTAGTATTAAAGGAAAGCGTTAAAGCTTCTAAATAATTCTTTTAGAAAGGAGGAAAACACAGATGGCTAACGTATCTGTTTATAATATGGAAGGTAGCGAAGTTGGCAAGATGGATTTAAATGACAACGTATTCGCTGCAAAAGTTAATGAACATTTAATGCATATGGCTGTTGTTTTACAGCTTGCAAATAAACGTCAGGGCACACAGAAAGCTAAGACTCGTTCAGAGGTCAGAGGCGGTGGAAGAAAGCCTTGGAGACAGAAGGGAACAGGTCATGCAAGACAGGGTTCTACAAGAGCTCCACAGTGGACAGGCGGCGGAATCGTTTTCGCTCCAACTCCTAGAGATTACTCTTTCAAGATGAACAAGAAAGAGAAAGCAGGAGCAATTAAGTCTGCTTTGACAACAAGAGTAAACGAGGAAAAATTCTTCGTATTAGATTCTCTTAAATTTGATGAGATTAAGACAAAGAAAATGGTTGCTGTACTTGATGCATTAAAAGTAAACAAAGCACTTGTAATCCTTGATGGTGAGGACAATGCAAATGTTGCAGTTTCAGCAAGAAACATTGAAGGAGTTAGAACAATTCCTGTAAATGCAATCAATGTATACGACATTATGAAATATGAGACAGTTATTCTTACAAAGAGTGCTGTAGCTAAAATTGAGGAGGTGTACGCATAATGGCAGATTTAAAGTATTATGATATCATCCAGAAGCCTATCATCACAGAGAAATCTATGACAGCTATGGAAGAGAAAAAGTACACTTTCGCTGTACACACAGAAGCAACAAAGGCTCAGATTAAAGAAGCTGTTGAAAAGCTTTTTGAGGGAACAAAGGTTGCTAAGGTCAATACAATGAACTTAGACGGAAAGACACGTCGTCGTGGCAGAACAGTTGGAAAGACTGCTAAGTCTAAGAAAGCTATTGTTAAGTTGACAGAGGATAGCAAGGATATCGAAATCTTTGAAGGTCTGTAAAATACAGCTTTTGAGATAAAGAATCCAAAGGTCGGAAATATCGCGTGGAAAACCTATCGCGCGAATCATTTTATAATGAGTATTGAAAGGAGAAAATGTCATGGGAATTAAATCATTTAACCCATATACACCTTCTAGAAGACACATGACAGTTGTTGACAGAACAGAGCTTTCAACAGCTGCACCTGAGAAGTCACTCACAGTGTCATTGAAGAAGAACGCTGGTCGTAATGCTCAGGGTAAGATTACTGTAAGACATCGCGGTGGCGGTTCAAAGAGAAAATACAGAATCATTGATTTTAAGAGAAATAAAGATGGTGTTCCAGCAACAGTAAAGAGTATTGAGTATGATCCAAACAGAACAGCAAACATTGCACTTATCGCATATGCTGATGGTCAGAAAGCTTACATCCTTGCTCCAGAAGGACTTAAGGTTGGACAGAAAGTTATGAATGGTGCTGATGCTGAGATCGCAGTTGGAAACTGTCTCCCACTTGAGAATATTCCAGTAGGTACACAGATTCACAACATTGAGCTTATGCCTGGTAAGGGTGGACAGCTTGTACGTGCAGCTGGAAACAGTGCACAGCTTATGGCTAAAGAAGGAAAGTATGCAACACTCAGACTTCCTTCAGGCGAAATGAGAATGGTACCAATCGGTGCCCGTGCAACAATCGGTGTTATCGGAAACGGTGAGCATGCACTTGTAAATATCGGTAAAGCAGGACGTAAACGTAACATGGGTATCAGACCTACAGTTCGTGGTTCTGTTATGAACCCTAACGATCATCCACACGGTGGTGGTGAAGGTAAGACTAGTGTCGGACGTCCGGGTCCATGTACTCCTTGGGGTAAACCTGCTCTTGGTCTTAAGACACGTAAGAAGAACAACAAGTCAAATAAGATGATTGTTAGAAGAAGAGATGGTAAAGCCTTAGCTAAATAATATAAGCTGAGAAATGTTGAAGTAAGGCTTCAGCCTTAGCTAAATAATTTATTTAACAGGCAGCCACATGAGTTGAATTGGATTAGCCGGTGATCATTATACCGGCAGAATGGAGGATACAATGGCACGTTCATTAAAAAAAGGACCTTTTGCTGATGCCAGCCTTCTTAAGAAGGTAGATGCTCAGGTAGCATCAGGTGACACGCAGGTTATTAAGACATGGTCTCGTCGTTCCACTATTTACCCATCATTCGTAGGTTTGACATTCGCAGTACATGATGGAAGAAAGCATGTACCTGTTTATGTTACAGAGGATATGGTTGGACACAAACTCGGCGAGTTCGTTTCTACAAGAACTTACAGAGGTCATGGTAAAGACGAAAAGAAGAGATAATATATAAATTGATGATGCTATGTGTGGCAAAGGCCACCGTAGCAATTTCACAGAACTTGAAAGGAGGCTTCATCAAATGGCAAAGGGACATAGATCTCAAATTAAGAGAGAGAGAAATGAAAACCAGAAAGACACTAGACCTTCAGCAAAATTATCATACGCTAGAGTATCAGTACAGAAGGCATGTTATGTGTTAGATGCCATCAGAGGCAAAGATGTAGAGACAGCAATCGGTATTTTAACATACAACCCAAGATATGCTTCAAGCATCATTTTAAAATTATTACAGTCTGCAGTTGCAAATGCTGAAAACAACAATGGTATGAATCCAGCTGATTTATACATTGAAGAGTGTTTCGCAAATAAAGGACCGACAATGAAGAGAATCAGACCAAGAGCTCAGGGTAGAGCTTACCGCATCGAAAAGAGAATGAGCCATATCACAATTATTCTTAACGAGCGTTAATAATTGCATCTGGTCTATGAAAGGAGAATATAATGGGACAGAAAGTTAATCCTCATGGTTTAAGAGTCGGCGTTATCAGTGACTGGGATTCTAATTGGTTTGCAGAGGAGAATTTTGCAGATTACCTTGTAGAAGATTACAAGATTAGAGAGTTCGTAAAGAAAAAGTTATACAGCGCTGGTATCTCAAAAATTGAGATTGAAAGACCTACTGACAAAGTTAGAGTTATTATTCATACAGCTAAGCCTGGTTTCGTAATCGGTAAGGGCGGCGAGGAAATAGAGAAATTAAAGAAAGAACTTGCAAAAGTTATTGCTAGAAAAACAGCACTTGACATCAAGATTATGGATGTTAAGAACCCTGATAAGCATGCTCAGTTAGTAGCTGAGAACATTGCAGCACAGTTAGAGAACCGTGTTTCTTTCCGTCGTGCAATGAAGTCTGCAATGGGTAGAACATTAAAGACTGGTGCAAAGGGTATCAAGGCATCTGTTTCAGGTCGTCTTGGTGGAGCTGATATGGCTCGTACAGAGTTCTACAGCGAAGGTACTATTCCACTTCAGACTTTGCGTGCAGATATTGATTATGGTTTCGCAGAGGCTGACACAACTTATGGTAAAGTTGGTGTTAAAGTATGGATCTACAACGGTGAAGTACTTCCAACAAAGAACAATGCCAAAAAGGAAGGGAGCGATAAATAATGTTAATGCCTAAGAGAGTTAAACATCGTAAGCAGTTCCGTGGTAGAATGACAGGAAAAGCGCTCAGAGGAAATAAAATCACAAATGGTGATTTCGGTATTGTGGCAATGGAGCCAGCTTGGATTAAGTCAAACCAGATCGAAGCAGCCCGTATTGCTATGACACGTTACATCAAGCGTGGTGGTAAAGTTTGGATTAAGATTTTCCCAGACAAACCTGTAACAAAGACTCCAGCCGAAACTCGAATGGGTAAAGGTAAAGGTGCTCTTGAATATTGGGTAGCAGTAGTTAAACCTGGTCGTGTAATGTTTGAAATTTCAGGTGTATCTGAAGAAGTAGCCAGAGAAGCTTTACGTCTTGCAACACACAAATTGCCTGTTAAGTGTAAGATCGTATCTCGTGCAGACTTAGAAGGAGGTGCGGGCAGTGAAGAGTAAGCAGTTTTTAGAGGAATTAAAGAATAAATCTGTTGAAGAATTAAACGCTGATTTAGACGCTGCAAAGAAGGAACTTTTCAACTTAAGATTCCAGAATGCAACAAATCAGTTAGACAATACAAGCAGAATCAAAGAGGTTAAGAGAAATATTGCCAGAATTAAGACAGTGCTCGCAGCACAGAATTAATTTGCATTGTTATCTCAATTAACATGTTGAACGCAATCAACTTTGAAAGGAGGACACGATCGTGGAGAGAAATCTTAGAAAGACTCGTGTAGGTAAAGTAGTAAGCGATAAGATGGATAAGACAATCGTTGTTGCAATCGTAGATAACGTAAAACATCCACTTTACAACAAGATCATCAAGAGAACTTACAAATTAAAGGCTCATGATGAAGAAAATACATGCAAGATTGGTGATAGAGTTAGAGTAATGGAAACAAGACCTTTATCAAAGGATAAGAGATGGAGACTTGTTGAAGTTATCGAGAGAGCTAAATAATTCATCAATATTATATATAGAGTATGTAAGACAAGTTAATATATATTCGTGATTGATAACCGCGTTAAGCGGCAGAAAATGGAGGTAAACATGGTACAGCAGGAATCAAGACTTAAAGTAGCTGATAATACAGGTGCTAAAGAACTTCTTTGTATCAGAGTTATGGGTGGTTCAACCAGAAGATATGCCAACATCGGTGATGTCATCGTTGCTTCTGTCAAAGATGCAACACCAGGCGGTGTTGTAAAAAAAGGTGACGTTGTTAAGGCTGTTGTTGTTCGTACAGTAAATAGTACTCGCCGTCCTGATGGTTCTTACATCAGATTTGATGAGAACGCAGCAGTAATCATCAAAGATGATAAGACACCAAGAGGAACTCGTATCTTTGGACCAGTCGCTAGAGAATTAAGAGACAAACAGTTCATGAAAATCGTTTCATTAGCACCAGAAGTGTTATAAGGAGGTGTCACACAAAATGGCAACTAGCAAGATTAAAAAGGGCGATACAGTAAGGGTTATCGCTGGTAAAGATAAAGGCAGAGAAGGCAAAGTAAGTTCTGTAAAAGGTGGTAAGGTCGTTGTTGAGGGCATCAACCAGGTTACAAAACATACTAAACCAAGCCAGGCAAATCCACAGGGTGGTATCGTACAGCAGGATGCAGCAATTGATGTATCAAATGTTATGTATGTTAGCAATGGAAAAGCTTCACGTGTCGGATTCAAGATTGAAGATGGCAAGAAGGTTCGTTACGCAAAAGCAACTGGTGAAGTAATTGACTAATTTCAGAAAGGAGGCAGTTAGCTTTGACTCGTTTAAAAGAGACTTATCAGAAAGAAATCGTTAAAGGAATGACCGACAAATTCGGTTATAAAAACGTTATGCAGGTACCAAAGCTCGCAAAGATCGTTATAAATATGGGTATTGGTGAAGCAAAAGAAAATTCAAAAGTTTTAGATGCAGCAGTAGCTGAACTTGAAATCATCGCTGGTCAGAAGGTTGTTACAACAAAGGCTAAAAACTCAGTTGCTAACTTCAAGATCAGAGAAGGCATGCCTATCGGATGTAAAGTTACACTCCGCGGCGACAAGATGTATGAGTTCTTAGATCGTCTTGTAAATTTAGCATTACCTCGTGTACGTGACTTTAGAGGTGTTAACCCTAATGCATTTGATGGTAGAGGTAACTATGCACTTGGAATCAAGGAACAGTTAATCTTCCCTGAAATTGAGTATGACAAAGTAGACAAAGTAAGAGGTATGGACATTATATTTGTTACTACCGCTGAAACTGATGAAGAGGCTCGTGAATTATTAACACAGTTCGGTATGCCTTTCAAGAAATAAGGAGGTAATTTCATGGCTAAGACTTCTATGAAAGTTAAGCAGCAGCGCAAAGCTAAATTCTCTACAAGAGAGTATAGCCGTTGTAGAATTTGTGGTCGTCCACATGCTTATTTAAGAAAATACGGAATTTGCAGAATCTGCTTCCGTGAGTTAGCTTATAAAGGACAGATTCCAGGCGTGAAGAAAGCAAGCTGGTAAGGAGGTAAACTAAGATGATGACGAGCGATCCTATTGCAGATATGCTTACAAGAATCCGTAATGCAAACACTGCAAAGCATGATACAGTAGATGTACCTGGCTCAAAAATGAAGGTTTCTATCGCTGAAATCCTCAAAAAAGAAGGTTACATTAAGGATTTTGAAATGATAGATGTTGATGGAGTCAAAATGATTCACATCACATTAAAATACGGCGCAAACAAGAACGAGAAGATTATTACAGGAATCAAGAGAATTTCTAAACCTGGTCTTCGTGTTTATGCCGGAAAAGATGAACTTCCTAAGGTACTTGGTGGACTTGGTATTGCAATCATTTCTACAAACAAGGGCGTTATGACAGACAAGGAAGCTAGAAAAGAAAATGTTGGCGGCGAGGTTCTTGCATTTGTTTGGTAATCCAAACAATGCAGCCCCTGGCTTAATATAAACCGAAAGAAAATATGGAGGTGCGGCATATGTCACGTATCGGAAGAATGCCTATCGCGATACCATCAGGCGTAACTGTTGATATTGCAGAAAATAATAAAGTGACTGTAAAAGGACCAAAGGGAACTCTTGAGAGAGTATTACCTGCTGAGATGGAAATTAAGAAAGAGGGCGAGGAAGTTATCGTAAATCGTCCAAACGATCTTAAGAAAATGAAATCTTTACATGGTCTTACAAGAACTCTTATCTACAACATGGTTGTAGGTGTTACAGAGGGATATCAGAAAGAGCTTGAAGTAAACGGTGTTGGTTACAGAGCTCAGAAACAGGGAAAGAAACTTACACTTTCTCTTGGATATTCTCATCCTGTTGAGATGGAAGATCCAGAAGGTCTTGAAGTAATTGTTGAAGGACAGAATAAGATTATCGTTAAAGGTATCGATAAAGAAAAAGTCGGCCAGTATGCAGCTGAGATCAGAGAAAAGAGAGCTCCGGAACCTTATAAGGGTAAGGGTATTAAGTACTCTGATGAAGTTATCAGACGTAAAGTTGGTAAGACAGGTAAGAAATAAGTAAAGGAGTGAATATACGATGATTAAAAAGCAGTCAAGAAGTGAAGTTCGTGTGAAGAAACACATGAAGGTTCGTAATCGTTTCTCAGGCACAGCCGAGAGACCACGTTTAGCTGTATTTAGAAGCAACAATCATATGTACGCTCAGATTATCGATGATACTGTTGGTAATACTTTGGTATCAGCTTCAACTTTACAGAAAGATGTTAAAGAAGGTTTAGAGAAAACTAACAATGTTGAAGCAGCTGCAAAACTTGGCGAAGTAATCGCAAAGAAAGCATTAGATAAAGGTATTACAACTGTTGTCTTTGATAGAGGCGGTTTCATATATCAGGGCAAGGTTAAGGCTTTAGCTGAAGCAGCAAGAGAAGCAGGATTAGAATTCTAATATTGGTTGGGATTCGTGAATTGATTTAGGAGGAAAACTCATGAAACGTACAATTATTGATGCCAGCCAGTTAGAGCTGGAAGATAATGTAGTAACAATCAAGCGTGTTACCAAAGTAGTTAAAGGTGGACGTAACATGAAATTTACTGCATTAGTAGTAGTTGGCGATAAGAACGGACATGTTGGTGTTGGTCTTGGAAAAGCAACAGAAATTCCTGAAGCTATCCGTAAAGGAAAAGAAGATGCCATCAAGAAACTTGTTGAAGTTCCTATCGACGAGAACGGCAGCGTACCACATGACTTAACAGGTAAGTTTGGAAGCGCATCCGTACTTATTAAGAGAGCTCCAGAAGGTACTGGTATCATCGCAGGTGGTCCAGCTCGTGCCGTACTTGAGCTTGCAGGTTATAAAAACATCCGTACAAAGTCTCTTGGTTCTAACAACAAGCAGAACGTAGTACTTGCAGCAGTAAATGGTCTTAGCAATCTTAAGAGACCAGAAGATGTAGCAAAGGCTCGTGGTATCTCATTGGAGGAACTTTTAGGCTAATTGTTTAAACTGAATGGAGGCTAATTATGGCAGGAAAGTTAAAGGTTACATTAGTAAAATCTACAATTGGTGCCATTCCAAAACAGCGTGCAACTGTTGAAGCATTAGGCTTAAAGAAAGTAAACAAGACAGTTGAGTTGCCTGACAACGATGCAGTTAGAGGAATGATCTGGCACGTAAGACACCTTGTGAAGGTAGAGGAAATCTAATATAGATTGATGAACGCGGTAAGGGGAAGAGTTATTTTAAATAGCTCATCAAGTTCCCCCTGCGGCGTTCTTTTTATTCATTATAATATAAGGTAACAGTTCTTGTGTTATTATATTATAATGAACTATTACCAATTAAAAAAATTTACTGTACAAACAGATGATGTTTATGGTAAAATATTGAATTGTAGCGAGGGCAATGGCAAGCTGAGCTTGCCGTTAGAGAAAGCAATATATATTTGCTTTTGCCCGTTAGTGATTTGTGTGGCTGTGAGAGGTACAGCCCGTAGTTTTAGGAGGTTAAACAATGAATTTATCAGAATTAAGTCCAGCAGCAGGTTCAAAACAGAGCGACAACTTTAGACGTGGTCGTGGTCATGGTTCAGGAAACGGAAAGACAGCAGGTAAGGGTCATAAAGGTCAGAAAGCTCGTTCTGGTGCTCCACGTCCTGGTTTTGAAGGTGGACAGATGCCACTTTACAGACGTATTCCAAAGAGAGGTTTCACAAACATTAACTCTAAGGAAATCGTTGCTATCAATGTTGACAAATTAGAGAAATTTGCAGACGGTGATGTAGTTACAGTTGAAGCATTACTTGAAAAAGGTATTATCAGCAATCCTAAGGATGGCGTTAAGATACTTGGAAATGGAGAATTAACTAAGAAGCTTACAGTACAGGTAAACGCATTCAGTAAGAGTGCTGTTGAAAAGATTGAGGCTCTTGGTGGAAAAGCTGAGGTGATCTAAGGATGTTTGAAACAGTCCGTAATGCATTTAAAATCAAAGATTTAAGAAAGAAACTTTTTTATACTTTCTTTGCTTTGATAGTTGTCCGTATTGGTTCACAGCTTCCAGTTCCGGGAGTTAAGTATGAAGCAATCAGGGAAATGTTCAACTCACAGAAATCACTCGATTTCTTCAATCAGTTGACAGGTGGTTCATTTGAGTCTATGTCAATCTTTGCGTTGAACATTACACCATACATTACAGCTTCGATCATTATCCAGCTTCTCACAATCGCAATTCCACGTTTAGAGGAATTACACAAAGATGGTGAGGAAGGAAGAAAGAAACTCACAGAATATACAAGGTATGTGACAATAGGACTTTCAGTAATGGAAAGTGCTGCCATGGCTATCGGCTTTGGTAACAGCGGATACCTTACTGACGATAAGATTACGTTCACATCAGTTGCAGTCATCATTGTATCATTGACAGCAGGTTCTGCTTTCTTAATGTGGTTAGGTGAGCAGATTACTGAAAAGGGTGTAGGAAACGGTATATCTATTATCCTTTTATATAATATTGTTTCAAGATTACCAAACGACATGGCAAATCTTTACGAGAAATTTATAAAAGGTGCAACTACAGTAACAAACGGTTTATTGGGTGCTGTAATAATTATTGCAGTATTGCTTGGAATGGTAGTATTTATTATCGTTCTTTCTGACGGTGAGAGAAGAATAAGTGTACAGTATTCAAAAAAGACACAGGGAAGAAAACTTGTCGGTGGACAGTCATCTCATATTCCGCTTAAAGTAAACACAGCAGGTGTTATCCCTGTAATCTTTGCAGGTTCACTTTTCTCAATGCCAATTGTTATTGCAGGATTTGCAGGTATTCAGCCGGCATCAGGAGATGGTGCTTCATTTGGTCAGAAGATATTGAAAGTATTAAACCAGAACTCATGGTGCAACTTTGACAGTTTAGGTGAGTTTAAGTATACACTTGGATTAGTAGTATATATTGTATTACTTATATTCTTTGCATACTTCTATACTTCAATCACATTCAATCCACAGGAGATTGCAATGAACATGAAAAAACAGGGTGGTTTCATCCCTGGAATCAGACCTGGAAAACCAACAACTGATTATCTTACAAAAATTCTTAACAGCATCATTTTCATCGGTGCAGTTGGCTTATCATTTGTAGCAATAGTACCTATCTTCTTCTCAGGTGCATTTGGTGCGAATGTATCATTCGGAGGAACATCACTTATCATTATCGTAGGTGTTGTACTTGAAACATTGAAGCAGGTAGAATCACAGATGTTAGTTCGTCATTACAGAGGATTCATCAATGAATAATCCGAGGCATTAGTTGGAGGACAAAATACATTTTTACTTCAACATCATAAAATAAAAACGTCATACATTTAATGTATGGCGTTTTTTAATATCTGATAATTTATAGTCTGCTGAATGTTTTAGCGATTATAACATGTATTTAAAATTTAAGATAAAAAATTCTTATTATTTGCAACATCTGAACATAATATCTGTCTTATAGAGTGAAGTGGATAAAATTTAAGAAATTAAGACATGAATTAAAAAGGGGGATTATTATGAAAAGAAAAAGTATCTTAGTAATGATAATTATGCTCATGATGTTTACATTTCAATATGCGGATAAGGATGTATGTCATGCGGCAGGAAAATTAACAGACTATGGAACGGTAAGTAAAAATGGTGAGGTATTGTACATACCTGAAAAAGTAATTGCAATAGGTGGTATTAATGATCATTGGAATGATGATTATGATTCATTAAAAAAGATAGTTGTATCAAAAAAGAATAAAAGTTATAAAGCCGTAGATGGAGTTTTATTTAACAAAAAAGGCACTGAATTGGTTTCATATCCTATGAAAAAAGCGGGAACTACATATAAAATTCCAAGTACGGTAAAGAGTGTTGCAAGCTATGCATTTGCGGGAAACAAAAAACTTAAAAAAATAGTAGTTGGCAAAAATGTTAAAAAGTTTGATGCGAATGCGATTAGCAGAAACAGGTTAATTGGTGGGGGATGTACACAACTGGAAAAGATAACTGTCTCTAAAGAAAACAAATACCTTAAGATGGTGAATGGAGTTTTGTTTAACAAAAAGAAAACAAAGTTACTGATATATCCTCCAAAAAAGAAGGGAAGTACATACGAACTTCCGAATTCAACAAAATATATAGGCTGGTATGCATTTATGGGTAATGTCAGTTTAAAGAATGTAACGGTTGATGAGAATGTCAGTAAAATCAATGAATGTGCATTCAGGGGAACAAAAATAGAAAAGATTGAGTTGTCAGGTGGAAGAGCAGATGCTGATACGAGTCTTACAATAGCAATGGATGCATTTTCAGACTGCAATCATTTGGAGGATATTACAGGTGGCTACAGAGTATCTGAGGTAGGCTGGTATGCTTTTGATTCGTGTGTTAATTTGAAAAACATGGATATAGGAATGGGACTTAAAAAGATAGACAATGCATTTAAAGGATGCCGTAGTTTAAGAAAAATCTGTTTATCAAATAAAATAGAAGATATAAATGGTGAAGCGTTTTCAAATGGTGCATGTAAAGAGTTTTCAGTGGAAGACGGGAGTGAAAGTTATAAGAGTATAGATGGTTGTTTGTATAAGATAGTTGACAGTGAAAAAGATAATTTGAAGTTGATGTATGCTGCAAATACAACCGATTTTAAGTATGCTACACCGGAAAATGTAACGGAAGCAGACATGTGTGCATTTCGTGGAAGAGACAATATAAAAGAAATTGACATAGGCGGTGAAATAGAAGAACTTAGCTGGTACTCATTAATCAACTGCAGCAATCTTGAGACATTAAAATTATCTTCAAAGCTGAAAAGCTTTGACAGAGATATGACTGCTTACAGTTTTGATAATGATTTAACAAACTTAAAAAACATAATAGTCGATGAGGGTAATACTGAATATGAGTCATATAACAACGAACTTTTTGAAAAAGGAAAAAAGAATTTGATTTTGTTACCGTATGGCAGCGACAGTATAGTTATTCCAAAAGAAACTGAATATATATGTGGTGGGATAGCAAAAAATAAATTTAAAAATATTAAAGTTGAAGACGGCAATAAATATTTTTCAGTCAATTCAAATGTTTTATATAATAAGGATATTACAGAAATAATAATCTTTCCTTCATATAAAACGACTTACACATTACCGGCAACATTAAAAGAATTTCCGTCAATGACTTACAGGTATACGGAGGATTATTTAGATATAGAAGGAGAGGCTTGGATAACAAGGGCAGACGAAAATATGGAATGTGTGAAAGTTGCAAAAGGCAACAAAGTTTATAAGGCTGTAGATGGAGTTTTATATCTGAAAAATACTAAACAATTGGAGTATTACCCACCGGCAAAAAAGGGAAGTTATAAAATAATAGAAGGAACAAAGTATGTTAACAATGCTGCATTTATTTATACAAAATATTTGACATCACTTACAGTACCTGACAGCGTTAAGAGTATTATAATTAGTCCAAAAGATTCAAAAAGCTTGAAAGAAATTACAGTACCGGTAAAATGCAAGGTTATAAAAATGACAAAGAGAGAAGGCAGTGGCGTTAAAGTTTATAGGAGTTTGGTACTCAAATGTTAGTGTAGCAAATAATTAAGTTTAAGCCTCGTGCATCTGTGATGCATGGGGCTTTTATCA
The DNA here is from genome assembly GCF_056818865.1 of Butyribacter sp. Taxonomy (NCBI): domain Bacteria; kingdom Bacillati; phylum Bacillota; class Clostridia; order Lachnospirales; family Lachnospiraceae; genus Butyribacter; species Butyribacter sp. The sequence continues at coordinate 102,800 of NZ_DBLYGC010000003.1, read as the reverse complement.
TTTTATGACATACATAAAGATGCGAAAACGGGAATAATTATTATCTATGTGGAGTGACGGTATAGTGTGAATTGTGTTATTATATATAAAAATGTGTGATGAATTAAATGAGTTTTTATTAAAAATAATTGGGGAGATATTTTGACGGAGATTGAAGATGAGTATAAACATAATAGAAATTAAAGATTTTGATGCAGAGGAACTTGATGTATATGCGAGATTATCCGAGGGACAATTGTTGAACAGGGCTGAGCCGGGGAAAGGGATTTTTATAGCAGAAAGTCCTAAAGTTATAGAAAGAGCGCTTCATGCGGGATATGAACCAATATCCTGTCTTATAGAAAAAAAGCATATTGACGGCGAAGGAAAAAACATATTGGAAAAATGCAATGAAATATATGAAAACATTATGGAAAATAAATCAAATGATGAAACAGATATGCAGGGATTTCCGGTATATACGGCGGAATTTGATATTTTAACTAAGCTTACGGGTTTCAAACTTACAAGAGGAATGTTATGTGCGATGCGGCGTAAACCATTGCAGACACTTGAAAAAATTTGTGATGGTGCAAAACGTATTGCAATACTTGAAAATGTTATGAACCCGACAAATGTTGGTGCGATTTTTCGCTCTGCCGCTGCACTTAATATAGATGCGGTTGTCCTGACAAACGGAAGCAGCAATCCATTATACCGAAGGTCAGCAAGAGTCAGCATGGGAACAGTGTTTCAGATACCTTGGACATTTATTGATATATCGGATAGTGAGGGAACTTATATTGATAGACTTCACAAACTCGGATTTAAGACGGCGGCGATGGCACTGGAAGATGATTCGGTAAGCATTGACGATGCGAATGTTGTATCAGAGGAAAAACTTGCGATAATACTCGGAACAGAAGGTGACGGACTTTTGAAAAACACGATAGACGAAAGTGATTATACGATAAAAATACCTATGTCACATGGGGTCGATTCACTTAATGTTGCAGCGGCAAGTGCTGTTGTATTCTGGGCTGTCAGACCGTGTGCCGCAGACTAAATCTGCGCAGATTAAAAAATATTAAAATATATATAAAAAGGAAATTAAGTGTATGGAAGAAATTTCAGATGAAAGATATAGTATTGCTGATGAAGCTATATATGACGCATTTTTTTTGATTTTAAAAGAGAAAGAATTAGATAAAATAACTGTGACTGATATAATAAAAAAAGCCGGAATTGTGAGAAGTACATTTTATAATCATTTTGAAAATATCCCGGCTTTGATAAATGCAATAGAAGATAAGACCATAAATGAAATTTTCAATTTGATGGAATCATTTCATGCAGAAAATGACCATGATATATGCAAATCATATTTTCTTGCGTTATGCAATTATACGATGAAAAACAGATATCTGGCAGATATTTTAAAAAGTCCCAGAGGAAATAATTTTTTTGAAAAAACCATGACAATGTTTCATGATTATGTGAGGCATATAACTAATAGCGTAATGCCGTCGAAACATAGTAAACAGGAGTTTTCATATATGGTAGCGGGCTCCATTGGCAGTACATTAGGTGTACTACACAAATGGAGCAGGGAAAATTTTGAAGTACCTGCCGAAGCTGTTGCAGAGTTTATGACGCAGACATTTATGACAGGAATGTTACCTTTTATGCGTTAGTACAACGAATAATTAATTATTTGCGGTACTATATCATTGGTTCATCGATAAGAGCTTCCTGTCTTTTTATCTTTTTTGTTGAACTTCTTATAAATGGATTTTTACGTATCACAAGACCTGTTATGCGACGGTATGTCGGCTGTCCACTGTTATATTGGTCAATAAATGCCTGTAAATTTTTCCGGACTTCATCTTCTGTCATATTAGCTGCAATAACAAGCTCCTGTTCGGGATAAATTCTTGCTGTGAGTCCGTTTTTCTCTCCGGTAACGATAACTTCACCTACAAGGTCATCAAGGGCAAACTTATTTTCGATTTCTTCAGGTGAAATATTTTCGCCGTTTGAAAGAATTATTAAGTTTTTAACCCGTCCATTGATAAAAAGAAAACCATCTTCATCGATATAGCCTTTATCACCGGTATGCAGCCATCCGTCTCTTAAAGTTTCAGCCGTTTCCTTTGGCATATTATAATAGCCTTTCATAACGCTTGTTCCTCTTACAAGAATTTCACCATTATCAAATGAGATTTCAGCGTTTGAGAGGGGGCGACCGATAGATCCGGTTTTATGGCAGCCTGGAAGATTTGAACTAATTACAGGTGAGCATTCTGACATACCATAACCTTCATATATATCTATGCCATATTCAGCAAATTTATCAATATAAAAAGGATCAAGGTGGGCGCCTCCCATAAATATAATGCGCAGATTTCCGCCAAATATTTTGTTCGCCAGAATATTTTTAGGAATTGAAGGGTCAGCAGCAGCAAGTCTTTTGTAGATTGTTTCAACCATCATAGGAACCATAAGAATCACTTCCGGCTTAAAAACACCCATATTTCTCATCATATGCATGAGAGAATCATTTATACATACAGTTGCACCGAGAGAGAAGCCTTTTAGCCAGTCCATTACAAGACAATATACATGGTGAACAGGAAGTACACTGAGCATGACAGTTCCGGATTCAGTATAATAATTTACTGATTGAACATTTGAAGCAAGATTATTATGAGTCAGCATGACCCCTTTGCTTTTGCCTGTTGTTCCGGATGTAAAAATTATAGTTGCTGTATCATCCGGAGCAGGTCTGTCAGCATCATTATCCGAGGTTCTGACAATATTTTTTAAGTCTGAGACGAAAGAAACGGTGTTGCTGTTGTTAATGGAATTATTGGCAAAAGCAGATATTTTATTTAATATACTGTTCTTTTCCGTGTCGTTGTTATCACTGTTAAGTATCCATATATTTTTTAATTTTGGGCAGTCAGCAAGGATTGAGGAAAGCAGGGAAAGATTTTTAGGACTTAAAAAAAGTGCTTTTGAATCTGAACGGTTGATAAGGTCTGTCAGATCTTTGTCAGGAAGCCCGGCATCAAGAGGAACGGCAACACATCCACCTGTGATTATACCGAGATAACTTTCAATCCATTCTACTGAACTTGTACCAATCAGAGCTATATGTTTTTTTAAGAAGCCTTCTTTTAAAAGAGCTTTTCTGATGGCAGTAATGTTTTCGTGTAGGGATGCATAATTTATCTCAAAAATTTCTTTCTTTTTAAGCCATTTGACAGCAGTAAGTTCCGCAAACCTGCAGGCACTTTCTTCTATAATGTCACGAATAAGTTTTTCCATAATTACCTCCATAAAAATTCTAAAGATACAAAATTATTAGACTAATGTATTTAAAAGTTCAAGAGCTTCTGAAACATTGCGAATTTTTAATGCTTCTTCATCTTCAAGTTCTACATCAAAAGTATCTTCAAGTTCACCGAGAAATGACATAAAGTCAAGAGAACTAAAGCCAAGATCTTCTCTAAATCTCATATCACCATTCATATCCTCAGGCTTTACTTCGCAATACTGTGCAACGATATTTTTAAACTGCATTTCCTTTGTCATGTTTTTTTCCTCCATATAATAAAATTTTGAGAGTACATAAGAATTTAGTTTCATAAAATTTAATGTGTTATACCTGTTCTATTATTTCTCCAATAGTCATATCAGGTTCTGCAATTCCTTTAAAGAGTATACGCATCATGTAATAATATAAAAGTTCCATGTCATGTTCTTTAAGATTGGCAGTCTGATAATGGTATGAAAAATTTGTTCCACCGTTATCGGTATGTGATACAGTCAGATACATCTTTTTTGTTGCGGCACCGTTTGCAAACCATTTTGAGTGCTGTGGTATGTTTTCAAGGTGCGGATTATCCATTTTTACAGTCATCGGCTGATATGTAAGATAGCAGCTTTCGTATGATGTATTTTCGGGTGTTTTATAACGCCGTCTCATTTCTTCCTCAATCAGAGCAGGATCATAATTGCTGTGCATATAGATTCTGTTTTGTATATCCTGTATTTCATGTGCTGCCGTTAAAAAATCAGTATCAGCAGAAATAACAGTTCTGCATGGAAACATAATCGTACGGCTTCCGCCGGATGTCCATTCATCATGAGTAGAACGTCTTGATATAAAATTTTGAATTGTTATATCTTCCTGTCCGTCATTAACTTTAGAAAGATAGGTTCTGATTCCCAAGAGTAGGAGATTTGTCATGGAAAGCTGATGGTTTGTGCAAAAATCCAGCAGATTTTTTGTAGGTTCAGGTTCAAGATAATAGTCTTTAACTGCTACAAATAAATTTTTCAGTTCAATGTCTGCAGCTCTTAAATTTTTGTCATTGTGAAGTTTTCTTGATTCCTCCAAAATTGCGGGGCCTTGTATATCAGAATAAAGAGGTTCGCCTAGAATGTCTAATTGATCATCCCAAAATTTTTTATCTTTTAAAAATCTTTTTTTATTAGCAGCTTTTTCAAGATCTTTAGAAAGAACGGTTTCAAAATCAGCGAGATCTTTTGGAAAATCAGAACCGAATCTGTAATGTGTATAAAGCTGCATCAGATCATTTATCATTACTATCAGACCACAGGAATCAATGAGACGGTGATCCATATGTATAAAAAATCCGTTGTATCCATCAGGAAGTTTTAACATTGTTACATCGCACATAGGAATATCATTTCCATCCATTGTTTCATATGCCCATTGTTGCATAAGCTTATCGGCATCCGCCATACGCATATTTGAGAGATCCTTAATAGGAATGTCTCTTGAATCGTTTGATGCAATATACTGCATGACATCACAGTTTTCATCAGGTTTTGTAAAACGAAGACGCATACAGCCATAACGCTCAAATTCAAGTTGAATGCATTTTTTTAAAAGACCAAAATCAAGAGCAGCCTTTAAGGATGCAACAACGCTTACTCCTGATACCTGCTGGGTTTTGTATTTTTTGATCCAGTTATAATGCATTTTTTGTGCCGCCGTCAATGGATAGTAATTTTTCATGTAAAACCTCCTCAATTTTTGCTTTTTTTCTTTTGCAAAGGTAGCATATTTTTTTGGGGATTACCACCCCTTTAGAGACTTAACGGACATTTTACATAAAATTGACCAAGACCTGTCTTAAAACTTTGCCCAAAAATAAAAAATATGATAAAATGTGCGAAAAACAATAAAAAGAATTTATGCAAAAAGTGGTTAATCCGTGACATTCAGGTCAAGGCAAATAAATTTTTATTGAAATAACTGCTAATTTAGGATAATATATATATTGAGCGTTCTTTGAATACAATAGAATAGTTCAGAGATGATAACAGTGGTTAGTGATAAATTATATCGTTCATGCAAAGAACATAACGTGAACGCAAACCTGATTTTTTGAGAGGAGAACAGAATATGAAGATTATTATGTTAGGCGCACCTGGAGCAGGTAAAGGAACTCATGCAAAGAAGATTACAGAAAAGTACGGTATTCCGGCTATCTCTACAGGAGATATTTTTAGAGAAAATATTAAAAACGGTACAGAGCTTGGAAAAAAAGCTAAGGAATATATGGATGCAGGAAATCTTGTACCAGATGAATTGGTATGTGATCTTGTAGTAGACCGTCTTAAACAGGATGATTGCAAAGAAGGATATATCCTTGATGGATTTCCAAGAACAATACCACAGGCAGAAGCACTTACTGCTGCGCTTGCAAAAGACAATGATGCCATAGATTATGCACTTGAGATATTCTTAGAGGATCAGGCTATTATTGACAGAATGAGTGGAAGAAGAGTCTGTAAGTCTTGCGGAGCAACATTTCATGTTGTAAATATTCCTCCAAAGAAAGAAGGAATATGTGACGAGTGTGAAGGTGAACTTATCACAAGAGATGATGATGTTCCTGAGACTGTAAAGAAGAGACTTAATGTATATCATGAGCAGACAGCTCCACTTATTGATTACTATAAGGAACAGGGAATTTTAAGAGTTATCGACGGTTCAAAAGGACTTGATACATGCTTCAAAGAAATTTGTGATATACTTGAAGGTTAGTGTAATGTATCATTGACATTTCGTCAAATAACTTGTATAAATCTTTAAATTCGGACACTATATGTGCATGATATAAATTGTCTCGATATCAAAAAAATAAAGAAAGAAGGCACATTAACATTATGGCAGTAACAATTAAATCAGAACATGAAATTGAATTGATGCGTGAGGCAGGAAGAATTTTAGCTATAGTTCATGATGAACTTGCAAAAATTGTAAAACCCGGTATAAGTACACTTGACATTGACAGAAAATGTGAAGAGATTATCAGAAGTTATGATTGTATACCATCATTCCTCAATTATCAGGGATTTCCTGCATCAGTATGTACATCAATAAATGAGCAGGTAGTACATGGAATACCGAATAAAAAGAATATTCTTAAAGAGGGTGATATTATCAGTCTTGATACGGGAGTAATCTATAAAGGTTATCAGTCTGATGCGGCTCGTACACATGCGGTAGGAGAGATTTCACCTGAGGATCAGAAACTGATTGATGTTACTAAACAAAGTTTCTTTGAGGGAATGAAAATGGCAAAAGCCGGAAATCATCTTTATGATATATCAAAGGCAATTCAGGACTATGCAGAATCAAATGGTTTTTCAGTAGTAAGAGAGATGGTTGGACATGGAATAGGAAAAGAAATGCATGAAGAGCCACAGATACCGAATTTCAAGCCAATAGGAAGAGGAATGAAACTTCGTGCCGGTATGACATTTGCCGTAGAGCCTATGATAAACAGAGGAAAGAAAGAAATCTGGATACTTGAAGATGGCTGGACATGTGTTACAAGAGATGGTATGAACTCAGCACATTATGAAAATACACTTCTTATAACAGAAGGAGAGCCGGAGCTTTTATCATACAATAAAGATTTGGTATAGGTTTAAAAGCGATAACAGAGTCAGGCAGTGATGCATTTACAGACTGAAATCGTTGTTTGACGCACCGTAGGTGTGGACAGCAGATTTGGTAAGAGTTGTGTTAATATGGCATCATTGTCTGACTTAAAATAAGTAAAAATAAATGATTAAAAAAGACGGAGGTTATTTATGTCTAAAGAAGATGTTATTGAAATTGAAGGAATTGTAGTTGAGAAGCTTCCAAATGCTATGTTTAAGGTTGAGCTTGAAAATGGACACCAGGTTCTTGCACATATCAGTGGAAAACTTAGAAAGAATTTTATACGTATATTGCCGGGAGATAAGGTTACTATGGAAATGTCACCTTATGATCTTACAAAAGGACGTATTACATGGAGAGATAAATAGGATAGTGGTGAAAGGCAAATCTTGATGATTTGTCTTTTTGTTTCCTTAACAAAACATAAGAGGAGAATACAAATGTTAAAGAGAAAAAGAAAACTGACAGCTATGCTTTTGGCTTTGGCGGTTCTGCTTGGCGGATTGCAGCAGTTTACCATGCCGGGAGTGAAAGCACAGGCAGCAGCAAAGACAAATGTTACAGCAAAGTCTCAGGCAGCAGCCGATGTTAAGAGCAATAGTGTAAAAAGTAAAAATGCAATTAAGAAAAATACTAGAACTAAAGGTAAGTTAAAGGGCGAGGATATTATGGCACCTGCGGTACCTGTAACGGGTTCTGCTATTGATGATGACGAATTGCCGAGAATGGATGTTTCCATAAAGCAGGGTGATTCAAAAAATATAAAATTAAATTGGAATTCATATGAAGGTGCAGATTATTATTGTGTTTTTTATGTAAAAGGCAGTTTCGAGCAGCCATCTGAAGATGAAGGAAAAATAAATTATATTAATCAGAATTTTGTATACAACGAAACAGAGTTTACACTTGAAGTAAGCAGGGGTCAGAACTATTCTTTCTGTGTTGTTGCATATTCAGGTGAAGATGTTGCTATTGCCAGGACGGACAAACTTACGAGTTGTATTCCTAAAAAGAACAGTGTCAGATTTACAAGACTTAACTCAAGAAAAGTAAAATTGAGTTGGAACAAATCGGCAGGTGCTGACAAATACATTATATATAAGAAGATAAACAATAATAAATACAAAAAACTTGCTGAGACAAAGAAATTAAAATATAACGATGGCAAGGTAAGAGCCGGTAAAAAGTATAGATATTATATAACTGCGGTTGGCATCTATAATAAAGAAACATTCAAGACAAATTCTAATGTAAAAGGTTTTGTTATTGCAAATTTTGTAAGTACAGGTCATCAGAAGTACAGTTATAATGAGATGAGTGGTGATATTAAGCAGCTTGCAAATACATATTCAGATTATGTCAAAGTAAATGTTATCGGAAAATCAAATGACAAGAGAAATATTTATGATGTAGTGATAGGAAATCCGAAAGCTAAGAAAACAATGCTTGTTGTAAGTTCAATACACGCAAGGGAATATATGACAGCTCAGCTTAGCATGGCTCAGGTAGAACATTATCTTAAAAACTATAACGGCAGAGTAAAAGGTGTTAGTGTAAAGAAAACATTAAGTAAGATAGCAATACATTATATACCGATGACAAATCCTGACGGTATAACAATATCACAGTTTGGAATATCAAAGATAAGAGATAAAAAGCTTCGCAAAGCACTTTACAGAATGCCGAGAGCAGGCAGCACTTCGATATGGAAAGCAAATGCAAGAGGTGTAGACCTCAACAGAAACTTCAAATATAATTACCATGCAAGATACGGAGGAAGCCGTGGAGGTTCAGGATATTCAGGACCATATGCTGAGAGTGAACCTGAGACAAGGGCAGTATCAAAACTGATAAGAACATTGAAGAAAAACACAAAACTGACATGCACGGTGAATTATCATGCAATGGGCTCAATCGCATTTGGAAGTGTCAGATATAAAACGACAAGAAGTGTAAAGAGAACTACAATAAAAATGTACAATCTTGCAAGAAGCATTACAGGTTATGTAAGCAGTGCAAGTTATGAAGGAAGCGGAAAAAGTGTCGGAGCATTGAGAGAGTATACAATGTACAACATGAGAATACCGAGCATAACACTTGAGATAGGTGTTGGCGGATGCCCTCTTCCAAGTTCGCAGTTTGGTTCAGTGTGGAGAAGAAACTACAGTCTTGTGATAAGAGAAGCAAGATTGCTTATGTAATATTGCAATTACTGTGTCAAAGCAGCTATAAGTGAAAGTAATTTATTCAAAAAAGTGCTTGCATACAAAAAAAAAATATGCTAAAATAGCAAATGGACTTTATGAAAGGAGGTTATTGCTGTGAAAGTTAGATCTTCAGTAAAACCAATTTGCGAAAAATGTAAGGTCATCAAAAGAAAGGGTAAAGTCAGAATTATCTGCGAAAACCCTAGACACAAACAGAGACAGGGCTAATTAGTTGACAGAAGCCAAAGCAGTATTACTTTGGTTTTTCTGTTGTTATAATATAGAACTTGCTTTCTGTTCGTTATGGTACGATATGTACTATGATATTGTAGACAGGCTGATTACCTGTTTCAGCGGAAGGTTGTGTCATTTCAATTGGAGCTGGTCTTATCAACGGCAGATTGATGACTGCGGCGTAGTACCGGTTGCCATTTCGCAGGCAGCTCGACATTTGTTCACCATAGTGGTGTCCGAAAAGGAATAGTCTATGCAATAGGATTACAATTTAAAGCGGCTGACAGTGCATGACACTGTAAATCATTCATGACAATATTATTTCACAAAGTGTGAAAAATATTGTTTTAACTAACAATCTAGAAAATTAACGGAGGTGTAAAGTACACATGGCTCGTATTAGTGGTGTAGATTTACCAAGAGAGAAGCGTGTTGAGATCGGACTTACCTATATTTATGGTATTGGTAGAGTAAGCTCAAACCGTATTTTAGCAGAAGCTAATGTCAATCCTGACACACGTGTTAAGGATCTTACTGATGACGAAGTAAAGCGCATTAGCAGTGTGATTGATGAGTCACAGACAGTTGAAGGTGATCTTCGTAGAGAAATCGCTATGAACATCAAGAGACTTCAGGAAATTGGATGCTATAGAGGCATTCGTCACAGAAAAGGTCTTCCAGTTCGTGGACAGAAGACAAAGACAAACGCTAGAACACGTAAAGGTCCAAAGCGTACTGTCGCAAATAAGAAGAAATAATAGATAATATGTACAAATTCTAGTAGGAGGGTTTGACAATGGCTAAACAGGTAGCAAAAAAGGCAAGTAAGAAGCGTGTCAAGAAGAATGTCGGACATGGACAGGCACACATTCAGTCTTCCTTTAATAATACAATCGTTACGCTCACAGACGCTGAAGGAAATGCAATTTCTTGGGCAAGTGCAGGCGGATTAGGATTCAGAGGTTCAAAGAAGTCTACACCTTATGCAGCACAGATGGCTGCTGAGACTGCAGCAAAAGCAGCAGTACCTCATGGATTGACTTCAGTAGATGTTATGGTAAAAGGACCAGGTTCTGGTCGTGAAGCAGCAATTCGTGCATTACAGGCATGTGGAATCGATGTAACAAGCATCAGAGACGTAACACCTGTACCACATAACGGATGCCGCCCACCAAAGCGTCGTCGTGTATGATTTTTGTGGCTTTTGCCACAAAACATTAAGAACAGTCTGCTTTCTGAAGCAGATATAAAGATGAATAATTATTTGTGTATTATTATATAGGAGGAAATAAACATGGCAAGAGATATGACTCCAGTACTCAAGAGATGTAGAAGTCTTGGAATTGACCCTACATTCCTTGGTCTTGATAAGAAGTCTAATAGAAATGCTAGAGCTGGTAGAAAACAGAGCGAATATGGTCTTCAGCTCAAAGAGAAGCAGAAGGCAAAATTCATCTATGGTGTTTTAGAGAAGCCTTTCAGAAACAACTTTGCAAGAGCTCAGAAATTAAAGTATGGTACAACAGGTGAAAACCTTATGATTATCCTTGAGCTTCGTCTCGACAATGTACTTTTCAGAATGGGTTATGGTCGTACAAGAAAAGAGTCAAGACAGATTATCGATCACAAGCATGTACTTGTAAACGGTAAATGCGTAAACATCCCTTCATATGAAGTAAAACCTGGTGATGTTATCGAAATCAAAGAGAAGCACAAAGGTGCTCAGAGATATAAGGATATTCTTGAAGTAACAGACGGAAGAATCGTACCAGAGTGGCTTGAAGCTGACCATGAGAAACTTTCCGGAGTAGTTAAGGAAATCCCAACAAGAGAGCAGATAGATGTTCCTGTAAATGAAGTGCTTATCGTCGAGTTATATTCTAAGTAATATTAACTGGCAGCAAAGCATAACACCCAAAAGGAGGTACTTAGAGTGCTTGATTTTAAAGAACCAAATATTGAGATAGCTGAGATTTCAGAAGATAAAAGATATGGACGGTTTGTAGTTGAACCTCTGGAAAGAGGATATGGTACAACTTTGGGTAATTCTCTTAGAAGAATTATGCTTTCATCATTGCCGGGTACAGCCGTTAGTCATATTAAAATTGACGGCGTGGTTCATGAGTTTGCTGCAATTCCTGGAGTAAAGGAAGATGTTACGGAAATCATTATGAATATCAAGAGTCTTGCTATTAAAAACAACAGCGAGACAAATGAGACAAAGACAGCTTATATTGAAGCTTCTGGTGAGTGTGTCGTAACAGCAGCAGATATTCAGGTGGATCAGGATATCGAGATTATGAATCCGGATCAGGTTATAGCTACACTCAGTGGCGGACCTGATTGCAAATTATATATCGAGATGACAATTGTAAATGGTCGTGGTTATATCAGCTCTGATAAGAATAAGAGAGAGGATTTACCAATCAATGTAATTGCAATTGATTCTATCTTTACACCGGTAGAGAGAGTAAACATCAAGATTGAGAATACTCGTGTTGGTCAGATAACTGATTACGATAAGTTAACAATAGAAGTATATACAAATGGAACTATTGAGCCGATTGATGCTATCAGTTTGGCAGCAAAAGTTCAGAGTGACCATTTGAAATCATTCATCAATCTTTCAGACAAGACATCAAGCATTCAGGTGATTGCCGAGAAACCGGACAATACTGAAGACAAGGTGAAAGAGATGAACATTGATGAGCTTGAGCTCTCAGTACGTTCATACAATTGTTTAAAGAGAGCCGGTATAAATACTGTCGGTGAACTTTGCAATCGTACATCTGAGGATATGATGAAGGTTAGAAACCTTGGACGTAAGTCATTAGAAGAAGTTATAGCTAAATTGAAAGAGTTAAACCTTTCATTTAACTTAAGCGAAGATTAATTAGGAGGTAAGCACACATGGCAGGCTATAGAAAACTTGGAAGAACTTCCAGTCAGAGAAAAGCATTGCTTCGTAATCAGGTAACAGATTTGTTATACTATGGAAAAATCGTTACAACGGAAGCTAAGGCAAAAGAAATCCGTAAGATTGCAGAAGGTATCATTGCTTTAGGCGTAAAAGAGTGCAATAATTTTGATACAGTGAAAGTTACTGCTAAGGTAGCTCGTAAAGATAAAGATGGTAAGAGAGTTAAAGAAGTTGTAGACGGTAAGAAAGTTACAGTTTATGACGAAGTAGAGAAGGAAATCAAGAAAGATCAGCCTTCAAGACTTCATGCAAGAAGACAGATGCAGAAAACTCTTTTCACAGTTACAGAAGTTCCTGCTGATAAGCAGAGCCGCAGAAAAGATACAAAGAAAGTTGATGTTGTATCTAAGGTTCTTGACGAAATCGCACCAAAATACACAGACCGCAACGGTGGATATACACGTATCGTAAAGATTGGTCAGCGTAAAGGTGACGCAGCTATGGAAGTACTTATTGAGTTAGTATAATTCAGTAACAAGAATAATATAAATATAAATAGGGCTATCACATATGTGGTAGCCTATTTTGTATAATAGGAAATTTTGTCTGCAAAATGAAAGTTGGTGACAGCATGGAGAACATGATAGACGCAAAAGGACTGGTGCATGAGTATTCAAGACGTGATGAAAATGGCAATGTCACTGAGATAAAGAGAGCACTTGACGGTATTGATATTAAAGTGAAGCAGGGAGATTTTATAGCTGTTTTGGGAGCAAATGGTTCAGGTAAATCGACATTTGCAAAACATTTGAATGCACTTCTTGTACCTACAGAGGGAACACTGTTTGTAAACGGTATGGACACTTCTGACAGTGATAATGATTTGAAAATAAGACAAACAGCGGGTATGGTATTTCAAAATCCTGACAATCAGATAATATCAAATGTAGTTGAGGAGGATGTCGGATTCGGTCCCGAAAATATAGGAGTGCCAACTGAGGAAATATGGAAAAGAGTAGAAAAGAGCCTTAAAGCTGTCGGAATGACGGCATATAGAAAATCTTCACCAAACCATTTGTCGGGTGGTCAGAAACAGAGGGTTGCAATAGCGGGCATAATGGCGATGAAGCCAAAGTGCATAATACTTGATGAGCCGACAGCAATGTTAGACCCGGTAGGCCGTAAAATGGTAATCGACACGGTAACTGAACTTAACAAAAAAGAGGGGATAACGATTATACTCATAACTCATTATATGGAGGAAGTTGTGGGTGCAGATTATGTATATGTGATGTCTGACGGAAAAGTACAGATGCAGGGAAAACCAAGACAGATATTTGCAAAAGCAGAAGAACTTGAACAATATAGATTGACAATACCTGAAATTACAAAAATTGCATTGGAATTGAATAAAAAAGGTATGAATATACCGAAAGACATTTTGAGTGCAGAGGAACTTGTAGAATTTCTTGGTAGTATGGGTTGATTTGGAGGTTGAGCATGGGAATCAGACTTGAAAATGTAAATTATGTATATGCTGCCGGGACTGCTGAGGAAAAAAAGGCATTAGACAATATAAATCTTACGATAAATGATGGGGAATTTATAGGTCTTGTAGGACATACAGGTTCCGGAAAATCAACACTCACACAGATTTTAAACGGACTTGAGAAAGCGACATCAGGCAGTGTTTTCTATAATGAAAGAAATATATACGATAAAGACTTTAAAATGAAAGAGTTAAGGGGAAATGTGGGATTGGTGTTCCAGTATCCGGAACATCAGTTGTTTGAGGTTTCCGTAATAGAAGATGTTAAATACGGGCCTAAAAATCTCGGACTTGATAACCTTGAAATAGAAATGAGGTCATTTGAAGCCATTAAAATGGTAGGAATAGGTGATGACTTGCTTGACGCATCACCGTTTGCATTGTCGGGAGGACAGAAGAGGCGTGTAGCCATAGCGGGTGTGCTTGCAATGAAACCAAAGATACTCATACTTGATGAACCGATGGCGGGACTTGACCCGGCAGGACGTGATGAGATACTTGAACTTCTCGCAAAGCTTCACAGAGAAAACGATATGACGATACTCCTTGTGTCACACAGCATGGATGATGTTGCAAAATATGTTGACAGAATGCTTGTAATGAATGACGGAAAGATTGTTCTTGACGGAGAACCAAGGAAAGTGTTTAAATATCAGAGGGAACTTGAAGATATAGGGCTTGGTGTGCCGCAGGCAACAAATGTTATACACAAACTGAATGCTATCGGAGCAGGTATAGAGGAAGAATGTATAACACCGAAAGAAGCGGCAGATGCTATTTATAACAGATACATGAAAGGGAACAAATGATTAGAGATATTACCATCGGACAATATTATGCGACAGATTCAGTGATACACAGACTTGACCCGAGAGTAAAAGTAGTTGGAACATTAGCATATCTAATATCATTATTTTGTTTTAACAAATTCGGCGGATATATAATAGCGGCTTTGTTTTTTGCGATACTTGTAAAAATATCACATGTGCCGTTTAAGTTTATGGTAAAAGGACTTAAACCCATTATGTTTATGCTTATATTTACGGCGGCATTAAATTTGTTTTGGACTCCCGGAGAAGTGGTGCTTGTCAAGGCATGGGTGTTTACGATTACGCTTGAGGGTGTAAAGCGTTCAATTTTCATGGCATTGAGACTTACATTTCTCATTATAGGCTCATCGCTTATGACACTTACGACAACACCGAATCAGCTTACGGATGCACTCGAAAAGCTGTTGAAACCGTTAAATAAAATAAAAGTACCTGTGCATGAGATTGCAATGATGATGTCTATAGCACTTAGATTTATACCGATACTCGTAGATGAGACTGATAAGATAATGAAAGCGCAGATGGCAAGAGGTGCGGATTTTGAGTCGGGCAATTTTATACAGAGAATAAAAGCAATGCTTCCGATACTTATACCGTTGTTTATATCGGCGGCAAGAAGGGCGAATGACCTTGCACTTGCTATGGATGCGAGATGTTATCACGGCGGAGACGGCAGAACAAAAATGAAACCGTTACAGTATGGCAGGAATGATGCTATGGCGTATCTCAGCGTCGTTCTTTATATTATTGTTTTGATAGTGACATTGAAATTTGTTATGTTTTAATTTTATACAAGTTATTTAACTGAAACGGTGAAAAGTTTCCGATAATTGACATAAAGTCATAAATATAGTAAAGTAAAAAGGCATAAGGATTTAAAATATAATTAAAAAAATCCTTGGCAGGGGCGCCGAAGTTGTATATAACCAATTTCGGTAAGTACGAAATGGTGTCGCATATGCGGCACCATTTTGTCATTAAGAAATATTTCTGTTGCTGGCTGCACACAAAGAAGTGAGGACAGTAACATATTCCCTGAAATTGCCCGTATATTCGTTTAATGGAGGAAAAAAGAATATGATAGTTCAACCTAAAGTAAGAGGATTTATGTGTACTACAGCTCATCCGGAGGGATGTAAACAGGCTGTAAAAGCTCAGATAGATTATGTTAAAGAGATGCCAAAGACAGAAGGACCAAAGAAAGTGCTTGTGATAGGAGCTTCTATGGGCTATGGTCTTGCGAGCAGAATAGCAGTTACATATTCATGTGACGCCGATACTGTAGGTGTGATTTTTGATAAACCGGGAAAAGAAAAGAGAACAGGAACAGCCGGATGGTACAATACGGTTGCTTTTGAAGAATTTGCAGCAAAAGACGGTCATTATGCGAAGACAATAAACGGTGATGCATTTTCAGATGAGATAAAAAAAGAAACAATTGAACTTATTAAAAAGGATTTAGGCAAAGTTGACATGGTAATCTACAGTGTTGCCGCACCCAGAAGAAAAGCTCCGGACGGAGTGACATACCGTTCTGTTTTGAAAACGACAGATGCAGAGTATACCAACAAAACTATCGACCTTTCCACAAATGAAATATCAGAGGTGACATTAGAGCCTGCTACACAGGAAGAAATAGATGCCACAGTTAAGGTTATGGGTGGAGAGGACTGGCGTTTATGGATTGACGCCATGAAAGATGCAGATGTACTTGCAGACAATGCAGTGACAGTTGCATACTCATATATCGGACCTGTACTTACACATCCTATATATTTTGACGGTTCGATTGGAAAAGCAAAACAGGATTTATATAAAACAGCAGACGAGATAGATGAGCAGGTAGACGGAGTAAAGGCATACGTTTCAGTAAACAAGGCTGTTGTGACACAGTCAAGTGCAGCAATTCCTATTGTGCCGCTTTATCTTTCAATTCTCTTGAAAGTCATGAAAGAGAAAAATCTGCATGAGGACTGTATACAGCAGATGTACAGACTTGTGCATGACAGATTGTGCAATCCTTCAGGGGTTCCTGTAGATGACATGAGACTTATAAGAATGGACGATTATGAGATGAAGCCTGAAGTCCAGCAGGCAGTTGAGAAAGTGTGGAATGAGATTTCACAGGACAATTTGGCAGAAGTCGCAGATATTGATGAGTATTGGAAAGAATTTTACGAGATATTTGGATTTAAAATAGCTGGTGTTGACTATGATGCGGATTGTGATATACAGGTGCAGATACCAAGCCTTAGTTAATTTTATGTTTAGGATTATAAGATTATAAAATATAAATACATTTTGATAAAGATTATATAAGACACATAAGAAAGGCGGATAAGTTTATGTGTAAGTATGAAAAAGACTGGCAGATACTTGTTGTTGATGATAAAAAAACAAATCTTATGCTGGCAGAAAAGATACTGCAGGAAGAATTTAATGTAAGTATGGCGCAGTCGGGTACAGAGGCTATTGCTTTTCTTGAGAAAAATATTGTTGATCTTGTTTTGCTTGATTTACATATGCCGGATATGAACGGATTTGAAGTAATGTCAGAAATCAGACATAATGAAAATATACCTGTAGACCTTCCGGTGATTTTCCTTACGGCCGATGATGATAAGGCAATGGAAGTGAGAAGCTTTAAAGAAGGTGCTCAGGATTTCATTGCAAAACCTTTTGTGCCTGAAATTATGATTCAGAGAGTAAGAAGAGTTATACAGCTTGATAAATTGCAAAAAAATCTTCAGGATGAGGTAGATAAACAGACGAGAAAAGCGGAAGAAAAGAAAAAACAGTTTCAGAGGTTATCCATACAGGTTATGCAGTCGCTTGCAGGAGCTATTGATGCAAAGGACAGGTATACAAAGGGACATTCACAGAGAGTTGCAATGTATTCAAGAGAGATAGCCGGACGGTATGGGTATGATGAAGAGAAGCAGGAGGATGTTTATTTTGCAGGAATGCTGCACGATATAGGGAAAATAGGTATATCGAACGAAATCATAAATAAAACAGGAAAGCTTACTGATGAGGAGTACGAAATCATAAAAACACATCCGTCTATTGGAGGTGATATTTTATCAAATATTTCAGAGATACCTAATATCGCAATCGGTGCAAGATGGCATCATGAGAGATATGACGGTAAGGGATATCCGGATGGTCTTAAGGGAAAAGATATTCCGGAATTGGCGAGAATAATAGGGGTTGCAGATGCGTATGATGCAATGACATCAAAAAGAAGTTATAGAGATGTATTGAGCCAGGAAATTGTTCGTTTGGAGATTGAAAAGGGAAAAGGAACACAATTTGACCCGGTATTTGCTGAGATTATGCTTGAAATGATAGACGAAGACAAAAATTACGATATGCATGAAAAATAATGAATATCATTGATTACATGGCATAAACTAAGATTATGATACCGCCTGGTTTTGGACATACTTATGATACATAGATGTTTGTAGGGAGGTGTAAGATGTATGAATTAATTAGAAATGCTTTTTTATATACAAAAACAGATATGATATGTGTCATAATGCTGTTTTTGGTTATAATAAAAATATATGGATGGCGAAAAAAAGATATTTTCATGAAACTGTACTTTTCAATAGTTGTGAGCAGCCAGTTTATGGTGACTGCATTTGCAATCGGTCATCTTGCGGATTATGGTGTGCTTAGAATGAACGAGAGTATAAGATACTTTTTTGCAATAATTTCATTTGTGGCATTCGGATTAACTATATTTTTATGGTTTATTTACTCAGGGATATTTCGGGAGTCGGCACTTATATCAAATAAGACAAGTTATCTGTATTGTGCGATACCGTTATTTGTGTATTTTTTTATTGTCATATTATCTTGTTATATAGACGGTTTCTATTATGTTTCGGCAAACGGAGTATTCAAAAAAGGTCCGTATTTTGAATTGTTATTTGTGATTCCGGCAGCATATATGTTATTTGCAGGTTTTGCTTTGCTTAGAGATGCACTTGATAAAAAGAATGCGCAGAGAAGAAAAAGATATGGTATATTGGCAGCATTTATGATTCCGGTATTTTTTGGCTGCATAATACAAAATATGCTGCCCGAAAGCAATATGCTTACGCTGGGAGTCTGCATAGGTGTTTTGATAGCATATATGAGTCTAAGTGTGGATGAAGTTGCACAGGAAGTTATAAGAAAAAATATTGAACTTGAATATTCGCAGGCAGAACTGCGTGCGGCACTTGAGGATGAGAAAAGACAACATAATATAGTAGGTTCACTGGCAAATATTTATGTGTTCATGTATTACATTCATATGCGTATAGATGAGTATGATGAAATTAAAAAAATTCCACTTGTCAGTGAAATGGCAGGGGACACCAGAAGCGCATCAGAAGCTTTAAACAGGCTTTTTTCAAATCTGCCGATATCAAATCATATAAATATGATGCTTGAGTTTACTGATTTATCAACACTTGATGAAAGAATGGGAAAGAATAAATATATATCTACAGAGTATAGGGGAAAGCGAAAGGGATGGTGTCGTGCAAGATTTATAGAAGTTGACAGAGACGAAAACGGTAATTTAATGTATGTTCTGTTTGCAGTACAGGATATTTCCGATGAAAAACAGGAGATAGTTGAACTTCAGGACGCCTTAAATTATGCAAATAAAAAGGCATATGTGGACGGTTTGACGGGTGTAAAAAATGTCACTGCATATAAGGAATATACAAAAGAATTAGATAAAAATATCAGGAGTGGAAATGAAAAGTTTGCATTGGCATTATTTGATGTAAACGGTCTTAAATATGTAAATGACAATTTTGGCCATGAAAAAGGAAATATGCTTATTATAGATTCCTGCCGATGTATATGCCGTGCATTTAAAAGAAGTCCGGTATTCAGAATCGGAGGAGATGAATTTGTTGTTGTAGTTGAGGGAGAAGACTTAAACAGTATTGCTCATTGTAAAGATATACTTAAAGAACAGTTTGAACAGATAAACGAAATGTATACGGATGAATATATTGCATCTGTGGCTGTTGGAATTGTAGAATACGACAGGAAAAAATACAGTTGCTTTGATGATATTTTCAAGAGAGCAGACGAAATTATGTATGAGAATAAACAGGAGATAAAGAGCAATCACGAAAATGCATGGATGAAGCGATAGCAGGATTTGAAACCTCAGACATGAATAGGATTGAGTTTTTTCGGTGTTATAGTAGAAATTCGTTGTGCAAATAGCAAAAAAAGTGTATAATATAACTATAACAATTTATGAAAAATAGCTAATTATAATAGCCGTTTGGAACAGGGGGTATGACCTATGAAGAAGATTATTACGATAAGCAGACAGTATGGAAGTGGTGGACGTGAAATTGGTCAAAAGCTGGCTGAACATTACAACATACCATTTTATGATAATGAAATCATTACAAGAGCGGCAAAGGAAAGCGGTTTTGCCGAGGAAACATTTGCGAGAGCTGAGGACAAAGCAACAAACAGTCTTTTATATTCTCTTGCCATGGGCATAAATGTCTATGGAAATCAGGATTTTGGATTTAGCGGACTTTCACTTGATGACAGGATTTTTCTTGCGCAGTCTGATGTTATCAGAAAAGTTGCAGAGGAGGGACCTTGCATTATTGTAGGAAGATGTGCTGATTATGTTTTGAAGGAAAGAGATGATGTATGCAACCTCTTTATTAAAGCAGCTATGACATTCAGAATAGAAAGAGCCATAAGCGAATACGGCATTGAAGAAAGCAAGGCAGCGGATGTTATCATGAAAAATGATAAGCGCAGAGGCAATTATTATAATTATCATGTCGGTGAAAAATGGACAGATTTAAATAATTATGACCTTGTTATCAGAAGTGACCTTTTTGGAATTGATAATGCCGTGAAGAGTATTTGTACATATCTTGGAGAGTGACACATGTAGGTCGGCTTGAAAGGAGTATATATGGAGCAGGTTCTGGAAAAAATGAGAGACATTATACGCAGTGGAGGAAACATAGTTGTATTAGCCGGTATGAATATTACATATGATATTGGTCTTAACGGCGTTACGGCTGAACATATTGCGTATGACATTGAACAAAAGTATGGCTATTCAAATGATGAGATAGCGTCCTCGCTTTTTTATACACGGCGTGCAGAACTATTCTTTAAATATTATAAGGAAGTTATACTGAATATTGAAAATCCACAGCCGTCATCTATTCATTATGGGATATATAAGTTACAGCAGTGCAGTAAGCTGAGTGCTGTAGTTACACGTTCAGTGTATTCTCTGTATGAAAAGGTTGGCTGCAATAATGTGATTCAGCTTCATGGTTCGGTAGATAAGAATATATGTCCAAAGTGCAAGAAACTGTATGACTCAGCATATATAAAACACTCAGAAGGAATTCCTGTCTGCGAACAGTGCGGAATACCGCTTCGTCCCGGGTTTTCATTGTTGGGAGAGATGCTTGACAATGGAAAGATAAGTCAGGCAAGCAACGCTGTTGAGAATGCAAACATACTTCTGGTGTTGGGAGCCAGTATAAACTCGACTTTATGCCGTTATATGGTTAAATATTATAATGGGGACAAACTTCTTCTTTTAAATGATAAGGAAAAAGTCGGTGATGAACGTGCGAATTACAGGGCATATGGCAATATCAGGGAGATGTTTGCTAAGGTTATGGATTTTTAAAAGTTTTAGGAAAAATATAAATTGCAAATTATAAGAAATTATTTTTGGCAGGATTTCATATGTTGTATTTTGAAATCCTGCCAAAATCGGTTAGGAGCAACAGTTTTGAATTTAAATGAACAACAGAAAAAGTCAATAGAACATTTTAACGGGCCCTGTCTTGTTGTAGGAACACCGGGTTCAGGAAAGACAAGAGTTATAACCGAGCGTGTAAAATATCTTGTCGAAGAAAAAGGTGTAAAAAATACAAATATTCTTGTTATCACTTTCACAAAAGCAGCAGCCGTACAGATGAAAAAAAGATATGAAGCTATGGTATCGGGGGATGCCAAAAGAGTATACTTTGGTACATTTCATGCCATATTTTTCACAATATTAAAATATGCATATCACTATACTGCGGATAATATTATACGTGATGATGTCAAACGCCAGCTTTTGAGGGAACTTGCCAACAAGGAAGAAATA
Source organism: Butyribacter sp. (assembly GCF_056818865.1). Classification (NCBI taxonomy): domain Bacteria; kingdom Bacillati; phylum Bacillota; class Clostridia; order Lachnospirales; family Lachnospiraceae; genus Butyribacter; species Butyribacter sp. The sequence goes on along the minus strand of NZ_DBLYGC010000003.1, from coordinate 80,922 downwards.
GAAATGCAGGACGAAAATGATTTTCTGAATGAGCTTGTAAGCGAGATAAGCAAAGTCAAAGGAGAAATGTTAGACTTAAGGCATTATTATTCGCCAAACTGTCCCGGGGAGTCGTTTAGAAGAATATATTCAGGTTATCAGAGTATATTGGAGAGCAGAAAGCTTATTGATTTTGATGATATGCTGGTGTACTGTTATGAGCTTTTAAAAGCAAGAGAGGATATAAGGCAGATGTGGCAGAGGCAGTATCCTTATATTCTTATAGATGAGTTTCAGGATATAAATAAGGTTCAGTATGATATAGTAAAAATGCTTGCATCGCCTAAAAACAATCTGTTTATAGTCGGGGATGATGACCAGTCTATTTACGGATTCAGGGGTGCAAAACCTGATATTATGAAACAGTTTTTAAAGGATTATCCGGATGCGAAAAAATATGTACTTGGCATAAATTACAGATGCAGCAAAAGTATAGTTGAATCAGCATCAAAACTTATTGCCAAAAATGAAAACAGGCTTGAAAAAAGGCTTGAGGCATACAATGAATACGGTGAGGAAGTCGAAATAAAGGAATTTAACAGGGTATCGGAGGAATGTGAGAACATAAGGGCAAAAATTCTTCAATACAAAGACAAAGGTATTCCATACAGTGAGATGGCGGTTCTTTTCAGAACAAATACACAGGCGAGAACGCTCAGTTCAAAACTTATGGAATTTAATATTCCTTTTGTTATGAAAGAACGTATTCCAAATATTTATGACCATTGGATTGCAAAAGATATTATAACATACATCAAAATAGCGCGTGGCAGCAGGGAGAGAGCAGATTTCCTTCGCATAATTAACAGACCCAAAAGGTATGTGCACAGAGCAGCATTTACCGAAAATATTGTTGATATGGAGGAACTTAAAAGCTTTTATGAAGATAAGGAATGGATGTTAGACAGACTTGAACAGTTTGAGTACGATATGGGAATGCTTGCTAATCTCAAACCGTTTGCGGCAATAAATTTTATCAGAAATGGAATAGGTTATGATGACTATATAAAAGATTATGCCGATTATAAGGGAGTGCGACCTGATGAAATGATGGATTTTCTGGATGAACTTCAGGACGAGGCAAAAAGTTATGACAATTTTGAGGACTGGTTTGAATATATAAAGGCATACAGTGATGAATTAAAGGAGCAGGCGGCAAAGAGCAGAATGTTAAACAACGGACAGGAACAGTCGGATGCTGTTCTGTTTATGACAATGCATGGAGTAAAAGGACTTGAATATGAGTGTGTTTTTATACCTGACGCTAATGAGGGGGTTACACCGCATTCAAAGGCTGTTCTGGATGCCGATATGGAAGAAGAGAGAAGAATGTTTTATGTGGCTGTCACAAGGGCAAAAAAACATCTTCATATATATTATGTGAAAGAGAGATTTAACAAAGAGGCCGGTGTATCAAGATTTGTCTATGAAATTCAGGGGAAAGATTTTGAGAGGGCGCAAAAAGAAAAAGTGGAACAAAATCATATAAGGACAATAGCTTCTGAGAATGAAAAAAGAAGTTTGAAAAACAGCGGAGCAAAAAAACAGGTTAATTCAAATCCATATGTTTATGGACAGACAAATTTACGATACAAGAAGAGATAAAGGCTGTAATATTTAAGAAAAATCGTGACAATAGAGCATTGCTGTGCTATTATGAGTTGTGTTAAAGTCGTTAAGCATTACTGTTTTCGTCTATGATACAGTCACAGACAGTTAAGCAGAATAATGTATATATTTTTATATGGCGGCTTAAAATATATATCCGGGATGGATATAAAAAAGAATGGAATAGGGAAAATTTATGAATTTTAAGATTACAAAAGAATGGACAAAAAGCTTTTTTATGATGATTATTGCCGTCATACTTATGGGTATGTGCGTATCAATGCTCGTACTCAGTGATATGGGAACTGACCCGTATTCGGCAATGAACTATGGAATTTCAGCAAAACTTGGTATGACATTTGGAAATTATCAGCTTATTTCAAATCTTGTACTTCTTGTAATAGTTGTGATTTTTGAGAGAAATCTTATAGGAACGGGTACACTTGGAAATATGATACTTGTGGGTTATTCTGCCGATTTCTTTACATGGGTATTTAAAAATGTATTCCATGTACCGGCACATCTTGGCATGGGTGCAAGGATTACTTTTTTGGTACCGGGACTTATAATTTTTGTGATTATGGCAGCCGTTTATATGCAGAGCGGACATGGTACAGCACCGTATGATGCGGTTTCGTTTCTTATAAGTGACAAGATAAAGAAATATACGGGAAAAGATACGTTCAGAGTAGTGAGAATAATATATGACCTTGTAGCCACATGTATAGGATATGCAGCAGGTGGGGAAGTTGGTATTATGACGGTTTGTATGGTCATAATGATGGGACCGACCGTTGACTATGTCGGCAGGGTCTTTGAGAAGCATAGAAATAAGGTGGAGGAAGCAAATGGCTGAAACTTTGGAAAATAAAAAAGACAAATCAGCTTTTAAAGCAGAAAAAAGGGCAGCTATAAAGGCTGCAAGAGATAAAGCAAAAGCGGCAGCAGGAAAAGAAGTAAAAGTTATTTCAGCAGAAGAAAAAATATACAGAAATGCGGCTGCACTTATGGGTGCTGTTGACTGTATCGAACGATTTGAGAGAATTTATTATACAATGAACAGTGCGGCAAAGAAGTTTAGTAAGATACAGGGGTATCGTGATGCTGACGAGAAAAGACAGGAATGTCTTGAAATAGCTGATATTGCCGTAAAAGACGGAACGGTGAAAGTGTTTAACAATGCTGTTCTGACATTGAAAGAAGCAAAAACAAAAAGTGACTATGCCGATGCCATTGAAAACTTTAAGCGGTGTAAAAAGTTCAAATACAATATGGAAAAGTGCGATAAGTATATTGCTGAATGTAATCAGGGAATTGCAAAACTTGAGACAAAGGCGGCATATAAAAGAAGAGGAATAGTAGTGGCAGTTTTCGTACTTTTATTTATAGTATTTTTGAAAACTCCTGCATTTCCTATGGTTAAAGGAATGTATCATCAGTCACAGGGCAAATATAAGCTTGCAATTGCCAACTACAAAGAGTCAAACGGTTTTTTGGTGGCAAGCGGAAATATGAAAAAGTGCTATTATCATATCGGACTTAAAAAAGAGGAAAAAGGCAAATTAAAATCAGCACTTATAAATTATAAAAAAGCTGAGACAAAATACGATGCACAAGCGAGAGCAGCGAAGATTGAAAAAACTTTTATAACTGAAGCAAAGCCAGGTGACGTGGTTATATTCGGTACAGCCAACTGGGTCATACTTGACAGGAAATCAGATGAAAAAGTGCTTATGATGAAAGAAAAAGTCGGAAAAAAGAAAAGATTTTCGATGGAAGAGTCAGAAAGCAATGACTGGTATGAGTCAAAGGCACGCCGCTGGTTAAATACCAAACAGCTCAAAAAATATTCAGACAATGAGATGGCACTTATCGTAGTCCAAAATTATGTACAATCAGCACAGGACAGCAGCTTTCCGGAATATTTCTTTGAGTTGTCAAAAGCTGAATATGAAAAATACAAAGATTTAATTCCGGCGGGAGAAAATGCATATTGGCTTAAGGAACCCGCACAAAATTCAAATGAGATATTGTGTGTACAGCCGGATGGAACTTTAAAAGGTGAAGATGTGTCAAATGGAGAAATACAGTTAAGACAGGCATGCTGGATTGATTTAAACAAAAGTACTGAAATTTCGGCAGACGCTAAGAAATAATAAATAAAATGAGGGAAATTTATGAGATTTGCAGCAGAAGAGCAAAGGGTGAAGGTGACGGGACGAACTATATTCAGAGATGGTATAAGGTATCTCGGATATACGGGTACAAGTATTTCATTTAGATTTAGCGGAAAGACAGCAAAGGCAAAACTTTTGTCAGATGCATCCACACATAGCAAAAAAGATTATGCATGGGTGGCGGTATATGTAAAAGAAGAAAAAGATGGTGATGTGTCATACGGCGCTTTGTGTGATGATAAGCCATATAAAAGATTTTGTCTTGATAAGGATGAGGCAGAATATGTGCTTTATGATGAAGCAGAGGAAAAAACAGTCACAATAACGCTTATAAAATATTCAGAAGCAGAATATGCGGCATGTGGCATTGAATGGATTGAGACAGACAGTGATTCGGTTTTGGAGCCACCATTGCCTAAAAAACTCAAGATAGAGATGATAGGGGATTCGATTACATGCGGATACGGCAATGAGGGAAATGTTGATGAAGCGGAACATGACACATCAGAGGAAAATCCGATGAAAGCATATTCGCTGCTTACGGCAACGCATCTTGACGCAGATGTAAATGTCGTTGCATGGAACGGAAAAGGCGTTATTACTGCATACATAGGTGATGATGTACCCAAAGTAAAGGATGCGGGATGGCTTGTTCCGATGCTTTATGAATATGTCGATGCGGGATGTGAGAGAGATTATCTCCATACACCCGTGAACGAATGGGAAAAATGGGACAATAGTTTATTTGTGCCGGATTTAATAACTGTTTACCTCGGAACAAATGATGCAAGCTATACTGACAATGATAATGCAAGAAATCAGGAATTTATTGACGGATATGTAAAATTCATTGACACAATAAAATCTAAAAATCCTGACATTCCTATTTTATGTATGCTTGGAACGATGGACAAAAGATTATGTAAAAGTGTAGCAGATGCGGTTAAGATTGTTAATGAAAAACATTCAGAACAAAATGTTTATTATCTTGACCTGCCGCCACAGGAAGATGCCGACGGGATTGGAATAAACTGGCATCCGACAGAGGCTACACACCGCAAAGCAGCATCGATTGTTGAGAACAGAATAAAAGATATATTATCGGGAAGCGGAAAATCTGATGAAATCTGATAATTGAATAGAGAAATGATACAGGCTGTGTTATAATAAATCCATTGACGGAATAGATTATGGCACAGCTTTTTTTTAAGAAAAGCACACGAGATGAAAGGTTATGAGAAAATGAAAAATGAACTGAGAAAGTTTATGTATTCAATTATAGTTTTAATGATGTTTTTGGGGATAAGTCTGTTTTACAGTGATACTGCGTCAGCAAATGAATCTTCTATAGTTAAATTAAAGGTTGGCTTTTATCAGCTTGACAATTTTTTCGACTATGATTCATCGGGCAATGAATGTGGCTATGGAGTAGATTATCTGAATGAAATATCCAAATTTTCAAGTATTCATTTTGAATACAGCTATATAAGAGTAAGGTCATGGGAAGACTTATCAAAATTTCTTGAGAGTGGGAAATTAGACATTATAATGCCGGTGTCAGAGCCGTTGAAAACATCCAGTACAGGCAGTCATTTCAGTTATACTACGGAAGACATAATGACTACATACCATTCAATTATGACGAAGAAAAAAAGGGGTGACCTTTTTTATGAGGATTATGACAGCATTGGAAAAATGAAGATTGCCATAACAAAAGGAACTTTTGAGTATACAGGAATGAAGTCATATTTGAAATCAATAAAAGTTTATGACAACCTTATTTATTTTGATAATTATAATGAATGTAAAGAAGCACTCGATGCGAATAAGGTAGATGGTCTTATAAGCAATGTAATGGATCTAACTTCCGATATGAAAATTTTATCAAAATTCAGTGTCACACATAACTATATTGTTATGAAAGAAATAAATCCATATTATAAGGATTTGAATAAAGCACTTACGGAGTTAAAACTTGCAGAACCTACATTTCAAACTGATTTAACTAAAAAGTATTTTCCGGAGAGAGTTTACACTCCTTTGGGAAAGTATGAAATAAATTATCTTAAACACAATAAAACATTAAATGTTGCTACATATGCGGACTATAGACCGATAAGTTATTATGATAAAAAGAGTCATAAATATAAGGGAATAGCTATTGATCTTATGGATGAGGTTGCAGAAAATCTCGGTATTAAATTTAACTATTTTTCAATAGATACAGAAAATCCATATGATATGCTTGAGAATACAAAAACGGATATAGTGATGCCAGTCTATGTAGACAATGTGATGTTTTACAGAAAGTATTTTATGACAAAAAGCCTGTTAAATTCAAATATAAATTATATAATAAGAAGCAATCATAGTGAACTTGGCAGTTCGGCACGCATAGCGGTAGTAAAAAAATACAAATATGTATATGACTGTATAATGAAAAAAACAGAGTATGATATTATAGAGTATAATTCTGTTGATGATGCGTGTGATGCGGTAAATGATGGGGCGGTTGACGCTTTTGCAACTGGCACATATGTTGCAAAAGCAATATTGCAGAGTCCAAGATATAAACAATTGGACATAAAGGAGTTTGATGAAGTGGCATTGCCGTGTGGACTTGCAATTCATAATGATTCTATCTTAGAGTCTGCCTTGAATAAAGGAATCCAGCTTGTTACGGAGGAGGAGCGGCGAAGCATCATAAATAAGGATACGGTGTATAACTGGTCTGACCTTTCATTGTATGATAAGTTCTATTCATATAGTGATATTATTGCATTTATATTGTTGATAGTTATTTTTACATGGGTTGCTGTGTCTATGTATATAAACAACAAAAAGAAAATGATAGCTCAGATACAGCAAAAGAGTGATGAAGCCATAAAAGCAAGCCGGGCAAAAACAGACTTTCTGTCGAGAATGAGTCATGAGATACGAACACCTATGAATGCAATACTTGGTATGGCGGAAATAGGACAGTCAAGTACGGATATAAATAAAAAGGATGAATGTATAGACCAGATAGTAGAGTCAGGAAACTTTTTGCTGCAGATAATAAATGATATTCTAGATATGAATAAGATAGAGCAGAATAAAATTGAACTGAATGAAGAATATGTTGACAGCATGAAATTCGTAGGCTCAATAGAGGAAATGCTAAAGGCAAATGCAAAGAATTATGATGTTGAACTGAGAACTGATTTTAGCAGATACAGATCATTTCTTATCAAGATTGACCCGGTAAGAACAAAGCAGATTTATGTGAATATCATAAATAATGCGTTGAAATTTTCAGATAAAGGCTCATTTGTCGAATGGAACATGGGGGCGGAAGATATAGGTGAAAACCGTGTTCATATTCATTGTGAGATAAAAGATTATGGATGCGGAATGAGCAAGGAATTTCAGAAAAAAATGTTTGTACCGTTTGAACAGGAGTACAATGAATTTACAAATAAAGTCCAGGGAACAGGACTGGGACTTACCATAGTAAAAAATCTCGTTGATATGATGGACGGAACTATTGAGTGTCAAAGTGAGCCAATGAAAGGAACAACCTTTATAATTGACTTTGAAAGAGACATTCAAAATATTGATGAAGAAAAAGATAATTTGGAACAAAAAACTGATGAGAGCATACTGGAAGGCAAAAATGTACTGCTTGCAGAGGATAATGATATAAATGCAGCGGTAGCAATGGAGATATTAAAAGCACACGGCATGAATGTAGAGTGGGCAAAGGACGGACAGGAAGTAGTTGACAAATATCTGCGTTCTGTAAAAGGTGAATACGACATAATACTCATGGATGTAAGAATGCCAAAACTTGACGGAATGCAGGCAACAAAGATTATAAGAAACTCTTCGCACGAAGAAGCAAAGGACATTCCTATAGTAGCCATGACAGCAGATGCATTTGACGAAGATATAAAGAGAACAATGCAGGCGGGAATGAATGAACATCTGACAAAACCGATTGATATAAAAGTTCTTATATCAACGCTTATATCACTTCTTGACAAGTGAAAAATCTCCCCTTGACATTTAGGTTAAAAATGCGTTAATATATACGGCAGAGTGAGATTTCGGTCACACGAAGGGGTACACCACCGCGGGTGTATTTCTTTGTGTGGCCTTTTTTAGTTTGAAAGGAGAGCGATTAATGGTACATATTAACGGAAAAGATGAGAATGCAGCAGGTATGACAATTCAGAAATACCTTGATGAGAATGATTATATAGTTACCCACATTGCAGTTGAATGTAATGAAAAGATTGTGGATAAGAGCGATTATTCAAGTTATGTTTTAAAAGATAATGATGTTGTTGAAATAGTAAGTTTTGTCGGAGGTGGCAGTGGTATGTCTAAAGATACATTTACATTAGGTGGAAAGGAATTTTCATCAAGATTTATTTTAGGTTCAGGAAAATATTCAATGGAGCTTATCAAAGCGGCTGTAGAGAATGCGGGTGCCCAGATAATTACGCTTGCAGTGCGCAGAACAAATACAAAGAAGAGTGAAAATATTCTCGACTATATTCCGGAGGGAGTTACACTTCTTCCTAATACATCAGGAGCAAGAGATGCAAAAGAAGCGGTAAGAATCGCAAGAATGTCAAGAGAACTCGGATGCGGAGATTTTGTAAAGATTGAGATTATGAAAGACAGCAAATATCTTCTTCCTGATAATGCGGAGACGGTAAAAGCTACAGAAATTCTTGCAAAAGAAGGATTTACGGTACTTCCTTATATGTATCCTGACCTTTACACTGCAAGAGACCTTGCAAATGCAGGTGCAGCAGCAATCATGCCGCTTGCTTCACCTATTGGCTCAAATAAAGGTCTTGCTACAAAAGAATTTATCCAGATAATAATTGATGAGTTAGATTTGCCGGTTATAGTTGATGCAGGTATCGGCAAACCGTCACAGGCATGTGAGGCTATGGAGATGGGAGCAGCAGCAATCATGGCAAATACAGCCATCGCAACAGCAGGAGATATTCCGGCAATGGCAGGAGCTTTCAAGTCAGCGATTGAAGCAGGAAGAAGTGCTTATCTTGCAGGACTTGGAAGAGTGCTTGAAAGAGGGGCACAGGCATCTGACCCGCTTACAGGATTTTTGAGAGATTAATTTTGACACAATAATCCTGATATGATGCAAGGGTCAAAATACCTTTTGCTTCTAACATCTTAATATAAGTTAAACATAAGGTCATTTTGGATGAGTTTTATATACAGTTACAGTAGGAAAGAGGTAGAACATGGCTGAAAATCAATTTTTTGTAGACTCTGACAAATTATCAGAGAAAGCGTTGGAACATAAACATAAGCTGGAGACTGATCCGGCATGCCGTACAAATCATATGGAATATATGGAGGGAATGGAGCAGATTAATTCTGACATTATGGATAAGGTTCTTTCGCAGATGGATTCATATGATTATGATTCATATACTGCTGTTGATGTGCGCAGGGCATTAAACAGTGAAACTTGCAGTGTAGAGGATTTTAAGGCACTTTTGTCACCGGCAGCAGCTCCTTTTCTCGAGGAGATGGCACAGAAGGCTAAGATAGAGACAAGTAAACATTTTGGCAACACAGTATATCTTTTTACACCGCTTTATATTGCTAATTATTGTGAAAATTACTGCGTTTATTGCGGATTTAACTGTTACAATGATATTAACAGAAAGAAACTCAATGCCGATGAAATAGAGCATGAAATGAAAGTCATTGCCGATTCGGGTATTGAAGAAATTCTTATGCTTACAGGTGAGAGCAGAAGTGCAAGTGATGTTAAGTACATAGGTGAGGCTTGCAAGCTTGCTTCAAAGTATTTTAGGAATGTTGGTCTTGAAATTTATCCGGTAAACAGTGATGAATACAAATATCTTCATGAATGTGGAGCTGATTACATCACGGTTTTTCAGGAGACATACAATTCTGACAAATATGAAACCCTTCATCTTATGGGACATAAGAGAGTATTCCCATATAGATTTGAAGCTCAGGAACGTGCAATAATGGGAGGAATGAGAGGCGTTGGTTTCTCGGCACTTTTAGGATTGTCTGATTTTAGAAAAGATGCTCTTGCAAGTGCACTTCATGTTTATTATCTTCAGCGGAAATATCCACATGTTGAGTATTCGCTTTCATGTCCGAGACTCAGACCTATAATAAACAATGATAAGATAAATCCGCTTGATGTTCATGAAAAAGAACTTTGTCAGGTGCTTTGTGCATACAGAATTTTCCTGCCGTATATCGGAATAACAGTTTCATCAAGAGAACAGAAACATTTCAGGGACGGAATAGTAAAGATTGCAGCAACAAAAGTTTCTGCCGGAGTTTCTACGGGAATAGGTGACCATGAAAGCAAATATGCCGGTGAGGATGATGCAGAAGCAGGAGATGAACAGTTTGAAATCTCAGATGCAAGAAGTTTTGACCAAATGTACGGAGATATGGAAGGCGAGGGATTGCAGCCTGTATTAAATGATTATGTGTATGTCGGATAAAAATAATATGATAAATAAAATGAATTGCAATAATGCAGATGTAGCTGGCAATACAGGCAATTTGGCTAATAGTGCAGACGTAGTTCGCAATGAAAATGTGGTCTGCAACGCAAATATAGTTTGTGTTACAAATCGAAAGCTTGTAAAAGCATATGAGGAGAATGGTTCTTTTTTGCCTTTTTTGGAAAAAATAAAAGCGGCTGCGAAAAAGAAACCTGCTTTTATAATACTTCGTGAAAAGGATTTGCAGCCTGACGATTATAAGGAACTTGCAAAAAAAGTATTTGAAATTTGTGACGGTGAAAAATTGAGCTGTGTGCTCCATTATTTTTATAGAGAAGCAATTGAACTTGGGGCAAAAAAGATACATCTTCCTCTGCATATTCTTGAAGATATGACAGAAGATGAAAAAAAGTGTTTTGATGTCATAGGTGTATCGACACATTCCGTCGAGGATGCGAGGAGAGCAAAGGAACTCGGAGCTTCTTATATAACGGCAGGTCATGTATTTGCCACAGATTGTAAAAAGGGACTTGCACCGAGAGGATTGCAGTTTCTAGCTGATGTATGTGACAGTGTTGACATTGATGTTTATGCCATAGGCGGAATATCGGAAAATAATATGAAACAATGCATAGGCAGGGGCGCAAAAGGTGTCTGTATGATGTCAGGGTTTATGAGATAATATGTTAATGCAGCAATTGATATAAACTTTCAGGTTTATGAACGGAGTTTTCTTCTTGGAATATCAGCAATAATACATAAGTGCACATTTTTTTGTGAAAAAATAACAAATTTTTTGTATAATGTTGCTAGAAATGTACAAATACGATAAAATAGAATAAATCATAAAGCCAAAATCGTTTGTGAGTAAATTACAAACGATTTTGTCGTAAAGAGTATAGGGATTTTGGAAAGCAAAACTTATGAGAAGCTTATCACCATGTATTGCAAAGAAATCTGAAATAAATGATATAAATTGTGAAAACCTTATTTCATACAACGTTACCTTCAATAATTTTATTAAGCACATTGGTGATGCTTATAAGACGGCAAGTGAGTACAACGATGAACTTGAGTACGGTCTTGGAAGCTTATATCCGATGCCGGGAGGTTTAAAGGAAAATGTAAAATGGTTCTTAGGTGAGGATGTCTCCGTCAGACAGGTTGAAGGTGAGCATGAGGCATATAGATTTCTGACCCAATATAAGCCGGAGCCAAATGGACCTGTTATGATTGATATTCTTAACTGTGGAAGCGGATGCCTTTTTGGAACTGGAACAGAAGACAACATTGATGAGCAGAAAGTATATGCTGAAATGTCAAACCGGAGAAGAAAAGCAAAGCAGGAAGAAAAAAAATCAAGATTTAAGAGTGTAAAGGTTTCATCATGGACTAAAAATGCAAGACCTGAGGACAGGTATAAAGCATTGTGTAAACAGTTTGAAAAGCTTGACCCAAATGATTTTGTAAGGAAATATACTGCAAAAAAGGTTGAAATGAAATCACCGTCAGAAAGAGAGCAGAATGAAATATTCAAAGATATGAATAAAAATACGGCAGAGCAGAGAAATATTGACTGCGGATGTTGTGGTTTTGAGAATTGTAAGGACATGGTTAAGGCTATTTACAACGGAATAAATCGAAAAGAAAATTGTATTCATTATATAAAAAGCGTTGTTGAGAATGAGAGAGACCAGATAGACTTACTTCGTCATGAGGAACAGGAAAAACAAGTAAAAAAAGACAATATGATTGCGGATATAGTGGAACAGTTTGACAGTTTAAGTGTAGGAATTACAGAACTTTCACAGGCAAACGAGACATCAGCCGGAGAAGCTACTGATATGTCAAAGAGTGTATCCGAAGTCTCAGAAAGATGTGTAAAATTAAATGAATCGCTTAAAGTTATATTAGAATTTATAGATGTATATAAATCAACATCGGAGGATATTACAGGAATAGCAGGGCAGACAAATATGTTGTCACTCAATGCAGCGATAGAGGCAGCGAGAGCCGGAGAATCGGGAAAAGGTTTTGCTGTAGTTGCAGGGCAGATAGGAATGTTGGCGGATGAAACAAAAAAACTCATAACAAAAAACAATGCACAGGCAGATGAGACGCTCCCTAAGCTTCAACTTTGTATAGATGTAATAAAAAGTCTTGTTACTGAAATGGAAAGTATTAATGAGAAAGTTGCCACAATAGCTGCAACTACAGAAGAAATAGCGGCACAAAGCCAGAGTTTGCAAAAGATGTCAGATGATATAGCTGAAAATGTCAAACTTATTTAAAAAAAAGGTTTATATTGAAATTGCCAAAATACTATAAAAGAGTTAAAATAAATTTGAAAAAGTGTTGAACGGAGGATAGTGTATGAGCAATCAAAATAAGGAAAAAAAAGGTGCGAATAAAAAAGATGATTTTAAAATTAATTTTTGGAATTCGGTAAAAGCAAAGATATTACTGCTTGTATTTGGAGCTGTATTATTGACTGTGCTTCTTAATCTTTGGACGGTCATTCCGAGGGTGTCATCAGATATATCAGATATTACATCAAATTATATAGTTGATATAGCGACTGTTGCAGGTGAAGGAATTGACAATGAAATCAGAATGTCATCATATGATTCGATTATGACAACAGGAAATTTAAAAAGACTTATAGGCAATGTAGCGATAAAAAATGTTGACGGAAGTTATTCGTATATAGTAGATGCAGACGGAACTATGCTTTACCATCCTACTGCTGAAAAGATAGGTAAGAGTGTAGAAAATGCAGTTGTAAAAGAAGTGGTTGCAAAACTAAAGTCAGGCGACAGACCAAAGCCGGAAGTGATAGAATATACATTTAATGGTCAAAAAAAATATGCAGGCATTTATGTAGGAAAAAATAAAGAATTTGTGATGGTTGTAAATGCAGAAAAAACAGAGATTATGTCGGGATTAACATCAATAGTGTCTGCAATTGTAAAGGGAAGTATATTTGCACTTATTGTATGTCTTATTATTTCTGTATTTGTCACAAGACATATAGTGGCTCCAATTATACATGCTACAGATACCGTTAAGAGATTGGGAGAACTTGATTTTAGTGAAGACAATTCTGCGGATAAAAAAATGTTGAGGAGAAAAGATGAAGTAGGTGTTATGATACGTTCATTTGCCGACTTTAGAAATATTATAGTGGATGTTATGTCTAAGATTTCTGCATATAGTGATAAGCTTCAGGAGGCGGCTAAGACGCTTAATAAGAGTGCAAGTGAATCTTCAACAGCAGCTGAACAGGTAGAAACAGCAATTACGGGAATAGCGGATGGTGCGACGTCTCAGGCACAGGAGACACAGTCGGCAACAGAAAACGTTATTGTCATGGGGAATATGATAGAAGAGACTTCGAAAGAAGTAAGTATGCTTGGTGAGAATGCGGCAGTTATGCGTAAAGCAGGTGAAAATGCGATGAGCATTTTAGCGGAACTTGAAGAAATCAATATAAAGACAATGGATGCAATACAGATAATAGGGGAGCAGACACAAAAGACAAATGAGTCTGCTGTAAAAATTAAAGTTGCAACAGATATGATTTCGGAAATAGCAGAAGAAACAACGCTTTTGTCGCTTAATGCGAGCATAGAGGCAGCAAGGGCAGGAGAGCAGGGACGGGGATTTGCAGTTGTTGCAAACCAGATACAGAAACTTGCTGAGCAGTCAGGTGATGCGACTACGCAGATTACGGAAGTCATTAATGAACTCGTAAATGATGCGCAGGAAAGTGTACAAACAATGGAAGAAGTCAAGGAAGTAATGAACCGGCAGAGTGAGAATGTTTCACAGACAGAAAAAGCATTTAAGAGTGTAGAAAAAGGAATTGCAGAATCAATTGAGAGTGTAGAAAGTATCATTGATAAAACAACGAAGCTTGATGATGCAAGATCAAATGTTGTTGATGTAGTGCAAAGTCTTTCAGCGATAGCGGAAGAGAATGCAGCAAGTGCAGAGGAAACATCTGCGTCAGCAAGTGAGGTTGGGTCTATTATGGATGATGTTTCGCAAAACGCAAATATGCTGGATGAGATAGCTGTGCAGTTAAATGAGAATGTTAAGAAATTCAAGGTTTCGTAGAAATTGAGTTTTTTGAGCAGGCAATAATTTACTCTGTGTATAGATTTTTTTATATGTGCAGTCATAGAAATTGGCTATTATACGACACATGTTTTCTTCGAGGCGAGAGCCGTCAATTTGTCGTATAATAGCCATTTCTATGACATTAAAAACAATTACATTTTATTGATGATAATGTGTAAGGAAATCTTTTAATCCGTCCATAGATTTTTCAAGAACTGAAAGCTGTGGCAGATATACAATACGGAAGTGGTCGGGACTGATCCAGTTAAAGCCACTTCCCGGTACTATTAAAACTTTCTTTTCACGAAGGAAATCTATTGCAAATTTTTCGTCATTCAGTATATTAAACTTTTTCATATCCAGTTTAGGGAAGATATAAAAAGCTGCTTTTGGCTTAACGGCTGATACTCCGGGAATGTCATTTAATGCTTTATAAATAAATTCTCTTTGCTCATAAATTCTTCCGCCCGGCTGTATATAAGTTTCAACACTCTGGTAGCCGCCTAGAGCAGTCTGTACTATGGACTGTGCAGGAACATTTGAACAAAGTCTCATATTTGACAGCATATTAAGACCTTCAATGTAATCTTTTGCAATATCTTTTCGTCCGCTTAAAACCATCCATCCGATTCTGAAACCGGCAATCATGTGTGATTTTGAGAGACCGCTGAATGTAATACAGAATAAATCAGGTGCAAGAGACGCAATTGAAATATGTTTCTGACCATCCATGACAAGCCTATCATAAATTTCATCAGAGAAAATCATAAGCTGATGTTCTCTTGCAAGTTCAACTATTTGTTCAAGTATTTCCTTTGGATACAATGCACCTGTAGGGTTGTTTGGATTGATAATAACAATGGCTTTTGTTTTATCTGTAATTTTTTTTCTCATATCTTCAATATCAGGATACCACTCAGATTGTTCATCACAGATATAATGTACGGCTTTTCCGCCTGCAAGTGTTGCAGTAGCAGTCCAAAGAGGGTAATCAGGTGAAGGAATAAGTATCTCGTCTCCATTGTCAAGTAAGGCCTGCATACAAAGGTTGATAAGTTCGCTTACACCGTTTCCGGTATAAATATCATTTATTGTTACATTAGGCAGGTTTTTAAGCTGGGCATACTGCATAATAGCTTTTCTTGCTGTATATATTCCCTTTGAATCTGAATAACCCTGTGAATATTCGAGTTCATGACGCATATCGATAAGAACTTCCTCAGGAGCCTCAAAACCGAAAGGAGCAGGATTTCCGATGTTAAGTTTAAGGATTTTTGAGCCTTCAGCCTCCATGCGGTTTGCCTCGTCAAGAACAGGGCCTCTTACATCGTAAAGTACATTGTCAAGTTTTGAAGATTTTTTAAAAGATTTCATTTTTGTATATCCTCCGTTTTGCGTTAAATTGTTGTTATTAGCTAAAGAGCCGTTATTTACATTTATATTAAAAGCGGTGTTCGTATTGTTCGCTTCAACATTCTCTGCAGTTATATTATCTGAACCGGTCATATCAGTTGAAGTCTGCGGTACATCAAAACCTTGAAGCCACAAGGGATTTACATCAAGTGCAAGACTAAGAACATTTAAAATGTCTTTTCCGGGTTCATTTTTACCGTTGCAATACTGGCTTAAATAATTTTTTGCCAGTTTAACATGATATTTTTCACAGTATGGTTTTGTGAGATTAAGCACATCAACCTGTTTCAGACCACGCTGTTTCATAATATAACCCAGACGGGCGGCTACACTTTCTGTTTTGTTCATAATGACCTCCATTTGTAAATATATTAGGTGAACTTTATATTTGGAATTATAACGTAAGTTCAAAAAAAGTTCAATATATTTTTTGAGGGGAATTGAACAAAGTTCAAAGAGAAAAAGCAAATTATAAAAGTTCAAAATTGCGAAGAATATATATAAGATTCAAAAATCAAAGTTATGCACAAGGTTTGAAAAATAAGTGGTTTAGTTTGAAAAATATGTTGCACTGTAATTGCAGATTAGGTTATTATTAGAACTGTATGAATAAAAAAAGGGGTATTAAAATTATGAAGAGAAAAAAGTTAAAAACAATTAAAAGAAAAATGATGTCGTTATTTCTGGTGCTGAGTATTTCAGTGTCATATATAATGGAAGCCGGAATATGCGTAAAAGCAGATGAAGAAGTTCCGGCATGGGTGCATCAGTTTGGATATTACAAGTATAGTGACAGCTATGATAAAGATACTGATACGTTGATAATCGGGAGCATAAATTTATATGTAGCTGAACCTGAAAAGAAGCAGCCGATACGTAATGCGGCAAGCTGCAATGAAGGAAAAGGGAGTGTAACAAGTGTAGAGTGGTATTTGGACGGTAAAAAAGTTGATGCCGGAACAATTGCAGGATATAACAAGAACTATACAGCGAAGATAGAGATTGCTCCTCCAAGTGCCGGAGAGCATAATATACGTTATGCGGACTCGGTTTCATACAGTATAGGAAATGGCAGAGCTAATAGTTGTGCAAGAAACAGTGACGGCAGTCTGACAGTTACAGCAAGTGTTACCACAGGAAAAGGTTCTATTTCCAATGGAACTTCTAAAGCAACAGTTGTATATGATGGAAATCCTATAGATATAGAAGCATTAGGAATGTTTAGTTTTGATAAAAATGCAGGTCCGGTTGAAAGTTACACTATTGTTGACATGAATTATGATAATGAACCGACAACAGGAGAAGGATATATAACAGGAAGTATGCTTACTGTTACGAAGCCGGGAAGGTTTGTAATACAGGCCACAACGCAGGAAACAGAGGAATATGTTTCCAGTCACCCTAAAGCCACACTGGTTGTAAAGGGTCCTGAAGAGGTAGGTGCCACATCGACACCAAGTCCGACAGAGCTGCCAGAGCAAACGGCAGCACCGACAAACACACCGGTACCAACGAAGACAACAGTACCAACGGAGACACCGGTGCCAACGAAGACAACAGTACCAACAGAGACACCGATACCAACAGAGACACCGCAGGTGACAGCAGTGCCAACAGAGGCACCACAGTATTCATCTACGCCTTATGAACCTGCACTTTCCGGACAGATTAGCGTTGATGATAATAAATGGGAAATTTTTTGCAAAGATTTTAACTTCAAAATTTTGTTAAAAGATAAAGCTAAGGTAAGCATAGTGCCGACAAATATTGTCAGTGATGTAGCACAGATTAAATATTATATATCTGATAAAGTTCTCTCAAGAAATGATTTGATAAAACTTAATAAGGATTTGTGGAAAGTATATGAGGACGAATTTTATATAGAAGATACAGGAAAAAATGTGGTTTACGCAAAACTTAGCGATTCTATGGGAAACAGTAACTATATATCATCAAATGGTATAACTTTGTACAAAGATACCGTACAAAAATCAGACAGTGCAACATATGTAAAATCATCCGGTGAGGATTGTAAAGTTGAACTTGAATTAAATGGAAATATTGTCAAAAAGTTAAAAAACGGCAATGATGAACTGACTAATGGAACTGATTATGCTATGTCAGAGGATGGAACAGTTATATTGAAAAGCCGGTATCTCGAGAATTTAGAAATAGGGGAACATGAATTCGGAGTTTCATATAGACTGGGTGATTATGAATATGAACATGATGATGAAAAATTGTTAAGTGACACATCATTTAAAGTCAAAGTAGAAAATGCGGCTATTGACAATGGTAATGATAACAATAGTGATGACGGAAACGACAACAATAATGGAAAAACAGATGGTAACAGCGGAAATGATGATGATAATCAAATTCTACAATTTGATGTTAAAAAAAATAAAATCAAACTGAATGCAGGATTTAAGGTATCTCAGGTTAAGGATATGCTTGTTGTGTCGTGGGGCAAACTGAAAAGTTCAACAGGATATGTTATATATGTTCAGGAGTGTGATAAAAAATATACAAAGAAATCACAAAATATTGTTAAATCCGGAAAGGCAGGAAAAATTAAGATAAAAAAGGTCAATGGAAAAAAACTGAATCTTAAAAAGAATTATAAGATTTATGTATCTGCCTATACCATAGTTAACGGACAAAAGTATAATATAGGAAAAACCATAACAGCACATGTAGTTGGAAGGAAAAATGCAAAGTGGACAAATGTAAAGAAAGTTAAAATTCCAAAAAAATTTTATGCATTAAAGGTTGGAAAGACTATCGGGATCAAGGCAGAAACAGTGCTGGTTGACAAAAAGAAGAAACATCTTTCAAATAAGCATGCAAGAAGATTAAGATATGCATCTGATGATAAGAAAATTGCAACTGTATCAAAAACAGGAAAGATTAAAGCTAAGAAAAAGGGCAAATGTAAAATATATGTATATGCTAGAAATGGATATGCAAAAAAAATAAATATAACAGTAAAATAATAATTGGAGGCTATTACTATTATGGCAAAGAAAAATAACGATTATGGATACGAGGAAACAGTAGTTACACTTACGGATGAAGATGGTGTCGATAAAGATTTTTATATTGATGAAATCTATGAAGTAAATGGAAAAACTTATTGCGCTGCAATTCCGGGCGATGTTGAAAATGTTACGGAATATTATGTATTCAGACTTAAAGATTTAGGCAACGATGACTTTGAGATGGAAGACATAGATGACGAGGAAGAATATGATGCAGCAGCGGATGCATATGAAGAAAAGCTTGATGCAAGAGCATGGAGCAGGATGATGGAACAGCAGTAAAAAAAGAAAGCAAAAATTAATGTAGGGGGCAAATTAAATTTTGCCCCCTAATTGATGTCTTAGATTATTAAATGTTTATCAGCTTTTGACTCTTGCATCATACTATTTTATATTATATACAATTTTAGCTTTTACATCTTCGGCTGTTTCCTTATCTTTAAGGCGTTCGATAATAGCACCTGCAAATTCAATGCATGTACCCATTCCACGGCTGGTTGTGAATTGACCGTCAATAACAACAGGTTCTTCAAGGTGTTTGGCACAATTCAGTTTTGCTTCCATTCCGGGATAGCAGGTCGCTTTGTTTTCTTTTAAAATTCCAAGTTCACCGTAAACCGTAGGAGCGGCACAAACAGCAGAGAGAAGTTTTCCGTTTTCTTTAAACTCTAAAATTTTATCAGTAAGTGGTTTGAATGCTAAAAGATTTGGTGTTCCCGGAATACCACCCGGAAGAATTATCATTTTTGCACTGTCGAAATCAGCATCTTTAAATAGTTTATCAGCTTTTATGGTAACATTGTGTGAGCTTGTTACTTCAAGGGAATCAGTGATGGAAACCATGTCTATTGTAAGTCCGGCACGGCGAACCATATCAACAACCGTGAGCATTTCAACTTCTTCATATCCCGGTGCTAAAAAAATAAGTGCGTCTGTCATAAAATATTACCTCCATAATTAAAATAAAATGTTGTATGCTGTATTGCTGCATTTAAAGCATAAAATTAAAATTTGCTTAATTTTGCAAAACAGTACTTTTAAAAAATCTGTGATTTGTTATTATTATAATACAAAGATTAAAAACATTAAAGGGATATAAAATAATGGAGGAGCATATTTATGGTTGACGGCGAAGAAGAAAACAAAAATCAGTTAGACAAAAGCAATGAAGGACAAATCTCCAAAATCTCAAAGAATGATTTAGAGAAAGAAGATAGGGACAAATGTGAAAAAGAGAATACTTCAGACAGTGTTTTTCACAGTGAAAAAAAGCTTTATCTGTTAAATGGAAAAGCAGAAAGAGAAACCGTCGGATGGTTTAATTTTGATAAGAAGTATTTGAAAGTATGTTTATATGCGTTATTTGTTATATTCTGGGGAGCCATTATTTTTATAATGCTTCAAAACTGGGGAGCGACAAAAGCGTTTGCAATGAACTTTTGCAAAGTGTTGTCACCGTTTTTTGTAGCAGTAATAATTGCTTATTTTGTTTCACCACTTTTTGAAAAGATATACGGACTGTTTGAAAAACATGTGGAAGGGAAAAAATATGAGAAGGCGGTCAGGTTGTTGTCATTGTTTATCTCGTATGTATTGCTTATAGGTTTTATTACAATAGCTTTTGTGTTTGTAATTCCGCAAATAGGAGACAGTGTTGCTGAACTTACGGGAAACATTCCTGTCGTGTACAATAAAACTATTAAATTTTTAGCTGATTTGCATGAAAAATATCCTGAGATAGATACAGACTATATAAGTGAAAGATTGAATGAGATGGTTCCGAATCTTATAAAATATGGAACAAATGTAGTTGGAAATGTGATTCCTATGGTATTTTCAGTATCAGTTTCGATTGTAAAGGTAGTAATAAATATTTTACTGGCATTGATTATATCAATGTACATGATTGTAGAAAGAGAAAAGTTTAAATATCAAGGAAAAAGACTTGTATACTCAATATTCAGTGAGAAAAAGGGAGATACAATATGTAAGACATTTGGAGAATGCAACGATATATTTAGTGCCTTTCTTATAAGTAAGGCAATTGATTCACTTATAATAGGCTGCTTATGCTTTGTGATAATGAATGTCTTACGTTTGCCTTATACGGTACTCATAAGCGTAATAGTCGGAATAACAAATATGATTCCGTACTTTGGTCCGTTTATCGGGGCAGTGCCGGGAACATTGATATATCTTTGTACAAGTCCGAAAGATGCACTTATATTTGTCATAATGATATTTGTACTTCAACAGTTTGATGGTCTGATTTTGGGACCGAGACTTTTGGGACAATCAACGGGGCTCAGTCCGATATGGGTTATATTTGGAATAACAGTCGGAGGTGCTTACTTTGGAGTGGTAGGAATGTTTATAGGAGTTCCGGTAGTAGCAGTATTAGCGTTTTTGTTAAACAAGATAATATCATATAGGCTGCGTGGGAAAAAAGTAGAAGCATTGGATGAGTGAAAAATTCAAAAGATGAGTAAAAAAATAGATAGTGAAAAGATTAAAAATAATTTTAATAAAAAGACTGCCGTTACTTGTTTAGCGGCAGTCTTAATTTTAAAGTAGTTTCAAAATATATCGTCTTCCATAAAATATGGGAATAGTAATTGTATATAGTATTATTCTCTGTGACATATTAATTTACAGATAGGCTTACTCTGATTGAAGAATTTTTCCTCGTATTCTGTCATGATATTATCTTTAGCCGGACCATTTTTGTGTAAATCAAAATCGTACATATCAATTATCCATCCGGCTTCTTTTATTTCTTCAAGAGAAAAATCAAAAAGGGGACGATTATCTGTCTTGAACTGAATATGTCCATCCTTAGCAAGAATTTTGTCATATCTGGCAAGAAACTGTGAGGATGTAAGACGTCTTTTGGCATGACGGTCTTTTGGCCAAGGGTCTGAAAAGTTTAGGTAAATTCTTGAAACTTCTTCAGGGGCAAAATATTCTGCAATATCCTCGGCGTCCATTCTAAGAAACATAAGGTTATCTGTTTCAAGATTTTCTCTTTTATCAAGAGCACGGACAAGAACGCTTGAATATTTTTCAATACCGATATAGTTTATGTCAGGATTGTTTGAAGCAAGGCCCATAATAAACTGCCCTTTACCCATACCTATTTCAATATGAATAGGGTTGTCATTTTTGAAAATTTTTTTGTTCCAAAGACCTTTATAATCTTCGCCGTTTGTTCCATCAGTTTGTATAGTATAAGGGTTTTCAAGAATTTTTTTCTGAGAACCTTTTACATTTCTAAGTCGCATAAAAATCCTCCGATATTTAAAATTAATGCAGATAAAAAGCGTTGCTAACCTATTTATAATATGATTAGCAGAAAAACACATTACAACTAATATTACATAAAAAAGCGGAATATTGCAAGCGGAGGCCTACTTTCCATTTAAATATCTGTTAAGACAATTTCCACTTATTTTGGCATGGAAGGCTTAATATCATAGGCTGGTTACCAACTGCATCTTCCACAATTGGTACAGCTGGTACACTGACTTTTTGCTTTTGTGGTTTGAGGTATAAATTCGTCTGTTTGTACTATAACTGTTCCATCCTCAAAATCCTTCACCAAAATTTTCAGTTTATCTCTTCCATTATTAAAAATTATACTTTCATTTTCATTTTTTATGGAGACAGGTGTTATTCTGAAAGTGCCGGGAGTCATGCAGCTTTCTATGGCAACAGGTTCTATTTTTCCTATAGTATATCCTGAATTATCTATTACTTTAATTGAGTTTTTTGCTAAATCAGTTTCCAGTAGTTTATCTATATTTTTGAATATTTTGTTCATTTTAATCCTCGTTTTTTGACTGCGTTTATTATTTTTTTTATTTTAAATAATTGCAAGCCTCTGTTGTAAATAACAAAGGCTTGTTTAGAATTTGTTATAATATTTAAGATTAATGACAAACCTTGCAGGCTCTAAGTTTTAAAGCTTTAGCTTTTTTTAGAGATATTTTTTTAATAGTTTTGCTTCGTTTTAATGTACGACAGTTACGGGTTGAATGATATGCGTAACTGGAACCCGGAACATAATAAACAGATTTTGCTTTAGCCAGTGCGGTAGTTGTACTTGTAGTGTTTAAAGGTGCAAGTGCAATACTTGATACAAGGCATAATGATAAAGTAATTGAATAAAGTTTCTTTTTCATAATAATCAGCCTCCTTATTAGTACTGGTACAACGAATATGGTCAATATATCAAAGATTTAATTTTCGTTGTACTGGTTGCAATGGCAACTTACTTACAGTATAGGAGTGTAGATAAAAAAGTCAATAGTTATAGGAATTATTTTCGCTGTGGCTACTTTAATGCAGTATACCTTGCCAGTCCATTTTTTTGAGTTTCTTGCCACTTTTGTAAATATACGCGGGTCTGTTTTTAATGGTATCCTGAATATCCTTTTATCCTCATATTTAGGATGAAAACCATATCTCTGACTATCCCTGCTTTTATCATAACCCTTATATAGTAATTCTATTTCTTTCCCACTGTCAGTTATGTAATATACTTTTCCTTTGTAGTTATAAACTATATTCGTATCTTTAAACTGCTTTGTTTAATCTCACTGCCACATATTTCTTATGTCTATAACAGGTGTTATTCCCTCTGTGGTAAGCCATTTCCATGACGTTCGGGTGAAATAAAAGATGGTCGTATTTTTCTTTGAGCAGTGTTTGAAGCTGCTTTATATCCTAGATTTGATTTTTAAAAGAATTAAATAGATATAATAGCAAAATAATACACCCCCATTTCAAATGGGGGTGTTAACTTAGGGCATAATGTTTAGACATAGAGTCTTTGTTATGCTATTTTCCACAGCTCTTCTTATCAATCTGATGATTAAAAGCATAGAAGTTTCGGCAGTCAAGATTTTCCTGAGTGCGTCTTAAACATTCGCCGAATCTCTGGAAATGAACGATTTCTCTTTCACGAAGAAAACGGATAGGGTCAGCGACTTCCGGGTCTTTGACAATGCGGAGAATATTGTCATATGTCAAACGGGCTTTTTGTTCCGCCGCCATATCTTCGTAAAGGTCGGTGATTGTATCACCTGTGCTCTGGAACTGGCTTGCACTAAAAGGTTCACCGCTTGCAGCCTGCGGCCAAATGGCAAGTGTGTGGTCAATATAATATTTATCAAATCCGGAGGCTTTGATTTCTTCTGGTGTAAGATTTTTTGTAAGCTGTCTGATGATAGTTGCAACGATTTCAAGGTGTCCAAGTTCTTCAGTGCCAATATCAGTAAGGGTTCCCATAACACGACGGTCAACCATGCTGTAGCGCTGGGAAAGATAACGTAATGCCGCACCGGCCTCGCCATCAGGACCACCGTATTGACTTATAATTACCATAGCTGCCTTTGGATCACACCTTGTTATATTAACGGGATATTGCAATCGCTTCTCATAATTAAACATAAATTCCTCATTTCTGCGACAATCGCAAAGATTTTTAATATATTATTTTGATTTTGCCGGAGCAGAACGGTGCTCCTTTACTCCCAAGGCCATGGGTCTTTTACCCATTCCCAATAGCAGGAATCTTCAACGTCATATTTTGAGAGAGGTCCGTATTTTTGCGTATATTCTCTTACAGCATCTCTTCTTTCTTTTTTTAGCTGCTCGTAATAACAAAGGGCTTCTTTGTCACAGGGATGAGTGTCAAGAAATAAAACCGTGTCATCCATTGCGAAGCTTACCTGAGTGATATAGGCTAAAAGATTATGCTTTTCTCTGTTCATCTTGTACCTCCTTTATTATTGCAAAAACCATTTGGAATACAACCATAGAAAGGTAAAGATAATTCTTTGAAAATTGTTCCCTGTGAAAGACCGTCACAGAGTGCATTTATCTTTCTCCATTTTTGCCATGGAACATATCCGATTCCTATAGGAATGTTATGCATATCAATATGAGAAATTGCTTCTGCACAATTTTCATTAGTTACAGACTGCATATTATTACAGTTACAATTATTTTGAATAGGGTTTACATTCTGCCTGTTGCAGCCGTTGCTGCACTGCGAACCCATCTGGCGGCCACATCCCTTGTTGTCATTTCTTGGTTCAATGACAGGTTTGTTGCTGCACTGCGAACCCATCTGGCGGCCACATCCCTTGTTGTCATTTCTTGGTTCAATGACAGGTTTGTTGCAGCAGCGGTCAGAGTCAGATACATTATTCTGCTGTCGGCAGTTTCCACAGCTCTGACAATTTGTTTGTCGTCTGAAATTCATATTATTCATATAAAATTCCTTTCGTTATCAGAATCATATATTTTATAAATTAGAATATACTTATATATCTAATCCATATATTTATATGAAAAATCAGACAATATGTTACATGACTGTTTAAAGTGCAAAAGTTAATAAGGACTGTTATTCAGATTAAAATTCAAGAAATATTTCAGAGTAAAAATATTAAAAATTCAGATAGAAACATTAAAAAATTAGATAAAAACATTTAAAAAAGTAAAATGGGATTTTGATTAGCAGAGCTGTTCATAATCCCATATCAAAATGTTTAAAAGGTATTCCGAATGGTTAAAGTTTATTAAAAAAGGGATATAGTCCGGAATAGTCTCGTCATGGATGTCAAAGTTTGAAACAATATAATTGATTGGATTTAGTGTTGTATCTGTCTTAAAAATCTTAAAAAATCCCAAAAGTATATTTTCGTATGTATTAGCGGATTTCGTGGATAAAGTATTCTGTTCTGCAAGCATATGGCTGGATAACCTCATTTCTGCACTGATATTTATAGGTTTAAAGTGCATTAACCATAATTATGTTTAATGTTACGAGTAATACCAAAAGTATGCTTTTATTGCTGAACGCATCCCTTGATATATTTATATTAACATGTTTGCAGAGAAAAGTATATACAAAAAAATAAAGTATTTTAACTTTATATGTAAAAAAATGTCGATTATTTCGGCTGGGTAATATACGAAATATCTAATCGTTTTTCTAAACTTTTGTAACATTTGTTAATTATTCATTCATTCTACACATAAAATATGGCAATTTAAAGTAAATATATAAAAAAGGTGGTGAAATAAATTGAAAAATAAGCTGACTAAAATTTTAATAGCGGTGCTTTTTGGATTGTTTGCATTTGGAGCAATAAAAGGAAATTATTTTTCTGTAATCAGTGTTTTGCAGGAAAACGTGAACTATGACAATTCGAGAAGTGTTAAAAAAATGCAGGAGGATTTTGATGCATTTTTAAATCAGCTTTTCATTGATAACGTATCAAATGACACGTTGACATTAAATTATACATTAAAGAATAAAAAAATCTATGGACTTGATAATATTGAGGTCAGTTTTGGAAGTGCAGATGAGAATGAACAGCATAGTACATATTCGGTATACGAGAATACAAAAGCAACACTTAGAAGTTTTAATTATGATAAGCTGACGAAATCGCAGCAGTTTATGTATGACCTTGCCGAGTATATGATTGATATAAATCTGGAATCTTCAGATTATCAGGGGTATGATGAATGTTTGAGTGAAACTTCAGGGGTTCAGGCACAGCTTCCTGTACTTCTGGTTGAATATAATTTTTATTCGATAAAGGATGTAGAAGATTATATTAAACTGTTAAATCTTGTTCCTGACTATTTTAAGGATATTATGGAATATGAAAAATACAAAGCCGGCAAGGGTTTGTTTATGAGTGATTCCAATGTAGAGCTTGTGGTAAAACAGTGCAGTGCATTTATAAAAAATACGGAGAACAATTATCTTATCACGACATTTGAAAACAGGCTTGCGGCTTTGCAAGGGTTAAGTACAGAGAAAAAAAATAAATTTATTGCTCAGAATAAAAGTGCGGTTATAAATAAAGTTATTCCGGCATACAGAACGCTTATTGACGGCTTGAATGCTCTTAAAGGCACGGGAAAAAATAATGGGGGTCTTTGCGGATTTAAAAACGGAAAGAAATATTATGAGTATCTTGCAAAAGTAAAAACAGGTTCTAACAGAAGTGTAAGTGAAATGGAAATTCTCACTGACAAAAAGTTAAAAGATGCACATAAAAACATATCGGAAATAATTGCAAAAAATTCAAAAGTTTATGAAAATGCCATAAATGTTAAATACAAGTATACAAAACCCAAAGAAGTTATAGAGCATTTAAAAAAGGCAATGAAAGAAGATTTTCCGGCATTGCCCGATGATATAAATTATCAGGTTAAATATGTTGACAGTTCACTTGAGGAAAGTCTTAGTCCGGCATTTTATCTCACGCCGGCAATAGATAATTATAATAATAATGTTGTGTATCTTAACGGAAATAAAAAATATGATTTAAGTAAAGCATTTACTACAATAGCACATGAGAGTTATCCGGGACATCTCTATCAGAACTGCTATTTTTATTCAAAATCACCTGCTCCATTCAGGAGTATAGTAAATGTGGGCGGCTATGTAGAGGGCTGGGGGACTTATGCGGAACTGTACAGTTATAAATATGCCGGGCTTGACAAAGAAACAGCAGAGATACTTAGTGAAAATACGGCAGCTACTCTGTGCATATATGCGAAAGCAGATATAGGAATAAATTATAATGGCTGGGATTTATCTAAGCTCACAAAGTATCTTTCTGCATATGGTTTTAATCTGGAACAGAGCAAAACGGTATATGACAGCATAGTGTCAGAACCGGCTAATTATCTCAAATATACAATAGGGTATTTGGAAATTGAGCAGATGTATCAGAAAGCAGAAAAGAAACTTGGAAAAAAGTTTACACCAAAAAAGTTTCACGAATTTATACTTGCAATGGGAGAAGCACCGTTTAAATTATTAAATGAACAATTGGATAAATGGATAAAACAACAGACAATTTAAAAATAGTGAATAAAACAGCCCGATAGCGAATATTAACGATTTGAAAAGTCGAAAATAGTCATTATCGGGCATATTATTTATAAACAGATTAAAATTATGCTTCCGGAAGTTCTCTCTGTGTCAGGATTTTAGCTTCGCCGCTCTCACGCATTTCTATAAGAGGTGAACCCTTATGGTTTATATACTCCTCGGTAATAGTAACTCTTCCTATCATATCATCCTTTGGAATTTCATACATTATGTCAAGCATAAAATCTTCGATAATGGCACGCAGTGCTCGTGCACCGGTATTTTTTTCGAGAGCTTTTTTAGCTATGCAATGAACGGCATCGTCATCAAATTTAAGGTCAACCTCATCAAGTGCAAGTAATTTTTTGTACTGTTTTAAGATAGCATTTTTAGGCTGGGTAAGTATCTGTACAAGCATATCCTCAGTCATTGTCTGCAGAGCAAATACTATAGGAAGACGTCCCAAAAATTCAGGAATCATACCAAATTCTCTGAGGTCTTCGGTTGTAACTTTTGCGAGTATGTTCTCGTCTTTATCATATTTGTCTTTAAGTTCAGCTTCAAAACCGATAGATGACTGTTTTGTGAGTCTGTTTTTGATAACTTTTTCGAGTTCAGGGAAGGCACCGCCGCAGATAAACAGGATATTTCTTGTGTTTACTGTTGTGAGAGGTACCATTGCATTTTTGCTTGTTGCACCGACAGGAACTTCAACATCACTTCCCTCAAGAAGTTTAAGCATTCCCTGCTGTACGGATTCGCCACTTACATCTCTGCTGTTTGTATTTCTTTTTTTTGCAATTTTGTCAATTTCGTCTATAAAAATAATTCCATGTTCTGCTTTCTCAACATCATTGTCGGCAGCTGCGAGAAGTTTTGAGAGAACACTTTCAACGTCATCACCTATATATCCGGCTTCTGTAAGTGAAGTTGCATCAGTAATTGCAAGAGGAACCTGAAGAATTTTGGCAAGAGTCTTAACAAGGTAAGTTTTACCACATCCTGTAGGGCCAACCATCAGCATATTTGATTTTTCAATTTCGATGCCGTCATCTTCTTCAATATTGTCTGATAAAACTCTTTTATAATGGTTGTAAACGGCAACAGACATTACCTTTTTGGCAAATTCCTGACCGACAACATATTCATCAAGTTTTGATTTTATAATATGTGGAGCAGGAAGATGCTTTATATCAAACACTTCTGTCTGTACATTTTCAGTTTTTTTCTTTTCAGCCGGTTTTTTTTTCTTGATTTTCTGGGAATTTGGTATTCCGTCACCACTTGGCATATTCGGCATGCCAAAACCGAACATATCCATATAAGGCATATTAGGGAAAGTACCGTTAAGATTCATGTTGTTCATGGAATCAAAAGTTTTCTGCATACAATCATTACAGATACATATATTATTTGGAATATGTATCATTTTACCCGCTTTGCTTTCAGGGCGGCGGCATATATAGCAGACCTCTTCATAATTATCGTTGTTATTATTTGAATTGTTTGTATTTTCTATATTATCATCATTATTATTATTGTTGTTATTGTCTGACATAAATTATCTCCTTTTCTTGACTACTAAGTCACAGTATGCTAAAATATGTTTTGTGTGCTCCCATAGTTAAATGGATATAACAGCCCCCTCCTAAGGGGCAGTTGTAGGTTCGATTCCTACTGGGAGTGTTTTTTTGACGGTATGTATAATGATATATTATATTTGTTAAATATGCAATGAAACTTACTAAAAGATTAGTCTTTTTTTAGATTTTAAAAGAATATTAATAATTTAAAAATGAAGATACGGAAGTTTTATGCACGGTAGATGTGCGATTTACATAGGAAGCGGGGGGCTTTATGAAAATAAAAAGAATCATATCATCATTTATGGCTATAGTAATATTATGCTGCAGTTTAGTATCAGGAGTAAATGTACAAGCTAAGACAGATGAGTGGCCTAAGGGACCTTCAAAGAGCAGTTTTGTAAGTGGTTCGGCGATTGTTGTGGAAGTGTCTACCGGCACTGTATTATATGGAAAGAATATACATGAAAAACGCTATCCGGCAAGTATTACTAAGATTCTTACGGCACTGCTTGCAGCGGAAAACAGTTTGCCGAGTGATACTGTCAAGTTCTCGAAAGAGGCTGCATACGGAATAAGTTCAGGTGATTCGACAGTATATTCCGAGCCCGGAGAGAAAATGTCGATGGAACAGTGTCTTTATGCTATTATGCTTGAGTCGGCAAATGAAGTTTGTCTTGCAGCAGCAGAGCATGTCTCAGGGAGTGTAAAGAATTTTGTCAATCTTATGAATAAGCGTGTAAAAAAGCTTGGTCTTAAAGATACACATTTTAATAACCCAAATGGACTTCCTGACCCAAATCATTATACAACGGCATATGATATGGCGATGATTGGAAGGGCTGCACTTAAAAATTCCGTATTCAGAAAAGTTTGTAATACACCGAGATATACATGTGCAAAAACAAATAAGCACAAGACAAAGAGAATATGGCTTAATCATCATGAAGCCATAAATCCGGATGAGTATCCACAGTATGGTTACAAATACTGTATAGGCGGAAAGACAGGATTTACAAATGCTGCCGGAAATACGCTTGTGACTTTTGCGGAAAAAGACGGTATGCAGCTTGTGTGCGTTGTCATGAAATCGACAAGCCAGAAATATGGTGAGCCTAATCAATATACAGATACAATAAAACTTCTCAATTATTGTTTTGGAAAATACAAGAAATATAATGTAGGAGAGGTTGATTCAAAGATAAATCAGGATTTGTTTAACAATTACGGAAGCTTCTTTAACAGCTCAAATTCGCCTGTAAGATTTGAAGACGAATCAAGTGTAGTGCTGCCAAACAATGTTAAGCTTTCAAAGGCTAAACAAAAGATTGTATACAATAAGAATGTAAAAATCAAAAACGGAAAAAATATTATCGGAAAAGTGACCTATACTTATGCAGGAAAGACTGTGGGTTCAAGTAATATAATATATGACAGTACAAAGAAAACACATCTTGATGAGGCATCAAGAAAGGTTGTAAATAAAGAGATTAAAGCTATCGAAAAGACAAATGCAAATCCGTCAATATTCAGGAAGATATTTACCGGTATCAGAGATGGGATTTCAGGAGGAATTTACAATCTTATCAGTTTCATATTTGATAATCCTGTTCTTTCAGTTGTCATACTTTTAGTTATTATTGTTCTGGTTATGTTTATAATTTTTGCTTTTACAGGCAAGTCAATAGTTGCATCAAGAAGCAGAAAAAGACATGGAGGGTATCAGAGCAAGAGAGGCAGAAAAAATCATGCCAAAAAAGTTAGACAAAACAAAAGAGACTCAGCTAAAAAGAATGTGAGAAGAAATCACAGTAAACATTATGAAAAGAAATCTGCAACATCGAATAAGAATAAAAATTCAGGAAGAAAAAGTGCAAGCTATTCAAGAAAACGTAAAAATACAAGAGAAAGTTTTGGTAAAAACTTCTTTGACTTTTAAACAACAGACCGAAGTGAGATGTCACTTCGGTCTTTATTTTTCATAAAATAATATAATGATGCAAGGGTCAAAAGATATTTTGACCCTGCATCATATCATTTTATTATAAGAAGCATAAATAAGCGGAGGAGATATTTGTAATGAATAAATTGTGTATGGAAGCGGCGGTTTCACAGGAATATCAGGAATATATTGTGGAATATTACGGAGATGAAAATTTTCTCACAGATAAATACGGCGAGGGGTGTTACCAGATAATCTCAGAGAGGTTTGCCATTGCATACGTCAGAGGAAATAAAGTCAGCAGTAATGTGAATAACGGAGCTTTTTTTATACCGGCATGTTATGGGCTTATGTCATCGGAGCCTGTCCTTGCATCGGCAGGTATTACAAAAGTCAGAAATCAGCCTAATTTATCGATGTATGGTCAGGGCGTAATGGTAGGTTTTATAGATACGGGGGATGCGGTGCGAAAGTTTCAAGGAAAGTCTTTACATTGCCTGAGTTTTGAGTTAAACTTGTTACAGACCTTTAATATAGAAAAATCTAAATAAATTTAGCTTTTTCTATAATATTTTTAAATAACTTTCACTTGAGAAGGAGGAAAAAACATGTTAGAGGAATTAAAGAAAAGAGTTTATGAGGCAAATATGCTTTTACCAAAGTACGGTCTTGTAACATTTACATGGGGAAATGTAAGTGAAATTGACAGAGAGAGCGGAATTTTTGCAATCAAGCCAAGCGGTGTTGATTACGACAAACTTACACCTGATGATATGGTACTTGTTGACCTTAACGGAAATAAGGTAGAAGGAAAATACAACCCTTCATCAGATACTGCAACACATGTAGAACTTTACAAGGCATTTAAGGACATCGGAGGAGTTGTACATACTCATTCATCATATGCTACAAGCTGGGCACAGGCAGGAAGAGGAATTCCATGTTACGGAACAACACATGCAGATTATATTTACGGTGAGGTTCCATGTGTACGCTGCCTTACAAAAGAGGAGATTGAGGATGCATATGAAGAAAACACAGGAAAGCTTATCGTAAGCGAGTTTAACGCAAGAAATCTTGATCCTGTTGCCGTTCCTGCCGTACTTTGCAAAAATCACGGACCGTTTGCATGGGGAAAAGATGCACACGAAGCAGTCCACAATGCAGTAGTTCTTGAGGAAGTCGGAAAGATGGCATATCGTGCTGAGACAATAAATCCAAGAATACAGCCTGCTCCACAGGAGCTTCAGGATAAGCATTATTATCGTAAACATGGTGCTAATGCATACTATGGACAGGGCAAATAAAGATTAAATATAAAAAGTATATTAAATCACACACCAGCGGGGATAGACTACGGTCACCCCGTTTTTTTGGATGCTGACGGAACGAGCAGAATATATTCTATCTGGGATCAGACCATTACACCTCAAAATATGAAAAGCGGAAAAATACCGGATGGATTTTTGTTCGGAGCAGAATATTTGAGAAGTGATATTGATGAAGCTCTTATGTCTGACAATCCCAAAAACATAGTGCCGAGTGTAGATTTAAATGGTCATGGAACATTCCTTGCCGGGGTTGCATGCGGGAACAAGATAGACGAGAGAAACTTTTCAGGTGTTGCCCCGCTTGCCGACATATGTGTCGTAAAATGCCGTGAAGCAAAAAAGAGTCTGAAAGAATACTTTCGTATTGGTAATGATAAAATCGCTTATGGTGAACAGGATATAATGCTTGGAATAAAGTATCTTTGGCAGAAAGCTGTAAAGGCTGGGAAACCGCTTATTATATGTTTTGGGATCGGAACGAATATAGGTGGGCATGAAAGAGGGGGATGTCTGGGAGAATATCTTGAAAGTATAGGAAATTACAGTGGAGTCTGTGCGGTAACGGCATGTGGAAATGAGGCAAATGTTGGTCATCATTACAGAAGTGGACTTTTACGGTCGGGAGACGATGTGGAAGTTGAGTTAAGAACAGGAAATGATGCGGGATTTACAATTGAATTGTGGGCTGATTCACCAAATCTTTATGCTATAGGAATTATTTCACCGAGTGGTGAGTACAGCGGAAAAACAATTGCAAAGATTGGAGAACAGCAAAGAATAAGTTTTATTTTGGAAAAAACAATAATTGATATTGACTATCTGATAACGGCATATGAGAGTGGTGACGAATGTGTAAGATTAAGATTTAGTTCAGTTGAACCGGGAACATGGAAAATAAGAGTATTTAATGATAATAGAGGGGATGGTTATTTTGATATGTGGCTTCCAATAAGAAACTTTATATCAAATGACACATTTTTTTTGGAAAGTGACCCGGATGTTACAATATGTAATCCGGCTAACAACATAGCTCTTTTGTCAAATGCCTATTATAATTCGTATACGACAAGTGCAGTAGCCGATTCTAGCCGTGGATACACACGGTCAGGATATGTAAAACCAGATATTTGCAGTCCGGGGATAGATATTTTTGGACCGATGGCAGGTATAATATCAGACAGGAAAGAAAAAAGTGATATATCACAGGCAAGATACGGATATATGAGTGGCTCAAGTGCTGCTACGGCAATAACAGCCGGGGCAGCAGCACTTTTGATGGAATGGGGAATAGTAAGAGGAAATAATATAACAATGGATACAGTATCAATTAAGAAATATCTTATCCGTGGTTCGATAAATACGGGTGTTGATGTTCCTAACAGAATATGTGGTTTCGGTGGTATTGATTTATATGGGGTATTTCAAGCCATGCGTGGAAGAGTCTGATTAAGTATTACCGGACGGTTTATGTTTTACCTGTCTCAGAGTTTTTGATATCACGCAAAAGCACCTTGTATCTTAGATTGGCTGCATTTATCTCATAAATAAACAAATCAATAAGATCGGGATCATCTACATTTTCAAGTCCTTTATAGGCGTTTTCAAAACTTTTTTGTGTTTCTTTTAGCGCATTTTTCAGAAACTCTTCTCTTTTAGGAGGGTTTCTTTTTTTGCCAGAAAAAATCATAAAAAACTCCTTTCGTGTTTCATTTACATATAAGTATAGACATGTATTGGAAAAAATATGCAATTTCAGAAAAAAATTAAAAAAATTTTTTTGATAAATTCTTTAAATAAAGGAAAAACAAAATGAAAGCAGTTTTAAAAACGAGAAAATGTACTGTTTATGGTGAAAACCTGTACCGTAATATACAGAAATTAGAAAAAGATTCACAAAATTTTGAGTGTTTTCAATATTTGTCTGCTGTGAAAAAGTTACAAATAAGTTTATCAGCTAGTGGTTAATAACTCATAAAAATAGTTGCAGATTATTGTCAAAAGTAGACAAAAAACAGTGGTGTTGACAGCAAAATGGCATGGTGATAAAGTGGCACCACGCAAAAGAAGGAGGTGAAGAACATGAGAGAAATATTTGTGTGCAGTATGCTTTTAATGGCTGCGGCTGACGATTTGAGGAGAAGCAGGATAAGTAATTATATTGTGTTTCCGGCAATACTTGCAGCGCTTACATATAGGGTATATCTTGGCGGATTTACATATGCGCTTCGTGGAGTAAACGATATGTTAATAGTGTGTTTAATATTTTTGCCTGTTTTTAAACTGCGTGGAATCGGAGCCGGGGATATAAAACTGTTTTGTATGATTACATGCTTTTACGGTGTTGTTTTTGGTCTGAAGTCAGCTGCTCTGACTATTATTCTTGCAGGTATATTAGCATTTTATCGTGTTTTGAAAAATCCGATTTTGCTCGGCAGATTTTTGGAATTGAAAAATTATCTGTTATATGGCGCAGGCGGTGGCGAAAAATATTTTATTGCAGATGAATCAAAAGGAACAGAGAGCATCCATATTGCACCGTTTGCGGCAATTTCTTATTTTTGTATGTTGATTGTATATAAAATGTGAGGAGGGAAAGTGTGGAAAAAGTTGTTATTGGTCTGTATGAAAAAACATCATATGCAGAGAGATTTGCTGAATACTTTTGTCATAATAAGAATAACTGTGTAGATTTCAGGATATTTACAATGTGTGATAAAATTTCAGAATTTGTCAAAAAGACAAAGATAGATGTTTTATTGACAGACAGAAAATCTGTGAATGATGTGGAAAACGAAAAAAATGTGGGGAAAATTATTGTTTTGTCAGAGGGTAATTATGTAATGGAAAACGAAAAATATTCTGTTATATTTAAATACCAATCCGTTGAAGAAATAATAAAAGAAGTTCTTTCTGATATAGCTGATGATGACAAGGTAAATATCAATAATACATTTGTTATAAAAAATAATACCGAATTGATAGGTGTCTATTCTGCGAGTGGCGGGAATATTGTACTTGATTATGGTGTTGAACTTGCATTGCAAATGGGGAAAATGAGGAAAACACTGCTTGTGTGTCTGGAACAATTAAACGGACTTGATGGGGCATCATGGCCGGAGAATGAAAATAAGAAAAAGAGTGGTGTGTCAAATGATGAGATGCCGTATGTCAGGGGAATGTCGGAGGTTATATATTATCTGAAAAAAAGTGGAAATAAACTTGCTTTAAAACTTCAATCTATTATTTGCAGAAAAGGCGAAGTGGATTGTATTTATCCGGTTGAAGATTACAGAGACCTCCAGTTTCTTGACAAAGAGGGAATTGGTGAATTTATAAAAGTTGTATCTGAACAGATGGAGTATGAAGCTGTCATTTTTATAATAGGCTATCTGAGCGAAGCTTTTATGGAACTTATGCAAAGGTGTGACAAACTTTATTTTAAGGCAGCACAAAACAGAATGGAGTTTGAAAAACAAAATGCATTTGAAAAAATGCTTAAAAGAGACGGTTTGTCAGGGAGTTTTGATAATGTAGTATTTTTTGGAGAAGATAGAAATGCGTGTTGATACAGAGGGGTATGAAAAACATAAATAAAATAAAAGATGACATTTATCGTGAGATTGTTGAGAGAACAGTAGACGGCGGGGAGTATAGTGATGAGGAACTATATGAACTTATTGAGGAAAAAGTTTTGAAAAAGAGCCATGAGGTATATATAGCACAGTCTGAAAAGGAAAGTATTACAAAAAGTGTATACAATTCCATGCGTGGAATGGATGTACTTCAGGAACTTATAGACAACCCTGATATTACTGAGATTATGGTAAATGGTCCTGATAATATATTTGTCGAGAACAGTGGAAAGATTGAAAAATATCCGGAAAGGTTTATGGATGTACATAAGCTGGAGGATGTTATACAACAGATTGTTTCAAAAGTCAACAGAGTTGTAAATGAAACAAGTCCAATTGTAGATTTCAGGCTTACTGACGGGTCAAGAGTTAATGTTGTTCTTCCGCCTGTGAGTCTTGAGGGGCCGGTTGTTACAATTAGAAAATTTCCGGAAAAACCTATGACAATAAAAAAACTTGTACAAATAGGTTCGCTGTCAGAGGAAGCTGCTCAATTTTTGGAGAAGATTGTAAAAGCGGGATACAACATTTTTATAAGTGGGGGAACAGGAAGTGGAAAGACTACGTTTTTAAATGCACTATCTGATTATATACCGCAGGACGAGAGGATAATTACAATCGAGGATGCAGCAGAACTTCAGATAAGAAATATACCAAATCTTGTAAGACTGGAGGTTAGAAATGCAAATATTGAAGGCAAAAATGCAGTGACGATAAGGGATTTGTTAAAATCGTCATTACGCATGCGACCTGACCGAATAGTATTAGGGGAAGTAAGAGATGCGGCGGCATGTGAACTGTTAAATGCCATGAATACCGGGCATGATGGAAGTTTTTGTACCGGACATGCAAACAGTTCAAAGGATATGCTTTCAAGACTTGAGACACTTGTTTTGTCGGGGATGGATATACCCATTTTAGCAATACGAAACCAAATAGCGGCTGCTGTTGACATAATAATTCATCTTGGCAGGCTTAGGGATAAAACAAGAAAAGTTCTTGAAATAGCTGAGGTTATTGGAATGGATGGGGACAATATAAAACTCGGGACATTATTTGAGTTTGTTGAGGAAGGAGAAGATGCGGATGGGAGGGTGATTGGAAAACTATGCAGGACAGAAAAACAGATTATTCACACAGAAAAGCTTCAAAGAGCAGGAATAGAGTATTAGATAGCAACAACTCAAAAAAGCGTGCGTTAATAAAATACTTTTTTTGTGGATATGGAAAGATGTTTTTGATTTCATTGTTATTTTATAAATCATTTATTATCTGTTTTGTTATAGCCATGGTCTATGGAGTATTAAATGTGAAAAAGGAGACAAAAAGACAGGAGGAATTACGCAAATGGAAATTGAATCTCGAATTTAAAGAATTGATGTTAAGTATATCGGCTGCACTGTCAGCAGGATATTCTATTGAAAATTCAATACGGGAATCAGAAAAAGATTTAGATATGTTATTTGGTGAAAAATCAGCGATATTGATTGAGACAGAAAAGATAATTACGGAATTGGAAAATGGAATACCGATAGAAAAGGCACTTTGGAAATTTGCAATAAGCAGTGACATTGAGGACATCAGTTGTTTTTCGGATATATTTGGAATTGCAAAAAGAACAGGTGGAAATATGGTGGAGATAGTAAAGTCAACCGCTGATAAAATAAGTGAAAAAATAGAGGTTAAAAGAGAAATAAAAACAATGATAGCAGCTAAAAAAATGGAGAGCAGGATAATGAATATAATACCATTGCTGATAATTGTATATTTCTGGCTTACCTCGCCGGGATTTCTGGATTGTCTCTATACTGTAAGCGGTCATATTTTTATGACAGGTTTATTTGGAATTTATATGTTTGGCTGTATGTTAAGTGAGAAAATATCAGATATAAAAATATAATGGAATGGCATTAAAAATGGAGGTGATGTGGAATTTGCAGGATATCTTGATTTTATCTGTTTGTATGGTTTTAATGTCTGTGTATTTATCATTTTTGACGTATGAGTGGATAAAAAATAAAAGGAAAAAAGTTGTTGAAGTAAATTTAAAATTAAGTTTTGTTGTACCTGCGGCATATAAAATATACTGCATCTTAGGAAAAAAAGTTAAATTTAAACTGAAAGAGGAAACTTTAGACAGGTATAAAAAATTATATGTCGGAAAGAGTGAAGATGACATAACAAAAGAGTTTTTTATTAAACATATTTCGTTATTTTTATGTACATATCTGCTATTTAATCTAATTGTTTTATTTTCAGTTATATCATGCCAAAGCAATCAATATATAGTTTCTGAATATTATATTGAAAAAAATGACATAGGTGGAGAACAAAAAGAGATAAGCGTACAAACAGAAATAGGTGGTAAAAAAAAGGATACCGATATTATAGTACCCGAAAGAAAATATAATGAAAAAGAAATTTTACATAATGCAGAAAAGGTGAAAAAATATATTTACAGTCATTATCTTGGAAATAATAAATCGCCCGATAAGGTGACAAAAAATCTTTCTTTAGTAAGACATGTAAATGGAAGTATGTTTAATATTTCATGGACTTCAAGTAATGAAAATGTTGTTGCGGCTGATGGAAAAGTTGAGTGCGGAAAGATTACGGAACCAGAAAATGTGGAACTTACGGCTGTTTTAAAGTATGAGCAATATAAGGAAAAATTAAAGTTTAATATTACGGTCTGTCCGGTCAAAAAGACAGAGGAAGAGAATATCTGGGACGAATGGAGAAAATTGTTTGAAAAGTCAGTAGAAGATACAAAGAGTTTCAAGTATATAAAACTTCCTGATAAGGTCAGAGGGAAAAATGTAAGCTACAGTGTTGACAGATATAAAGGATTATGTCAGACGGCAGGTATTGCAATGCTCATGTTTGTTGTTGTACCGATTATGGCAGAATATGCTGCAAAGAATAAAGTGACTGAACGGGAAAAACAGTTGAAACTAGCATATCCTGAAATGGTTGAAAAATTTGTATTGCTTATAAATGCCGGTCTACCTGTGAAAAATGCATGGATTCGTGTAGCTGAGACAAGAAAAACTAAAAATGATAAGGTTGATTATCTTACAGAGGAAATGCTTCTGACTAAAAATCAGATGGATAATGGAATTAGTGAAGAAAAGGCATACGAAATGTTTGGAAGAAGAATAGGTATATTAACCTATATGAAATTTTCAACACTTCTTGTACAAAATTTAAAAAAGGGAACCGCTAATCTAATAAATATTCTCGAGTATGAATCCGCTGATATTTTTAATGAAAGAAAAGAGAATGCAAAAATTCTTGGAGAAGAAGCGAGTACAAAACTATTAGTGCCAATGGTGCTTATGATGACAATTATTTTTGCCATTATATTGTATGCAGCTTTTGCAGGGATGTAAAGTGAGTAGTGTTGTATTGTTAAAAAATTAGAAAGGGGAAAGTTACTGTCTGTCTGTTTTTGCTTGAGTTGTGCGGACAGTAATAGGATAAAAAATATGATAAACAGAAAAGACATGAGAGATTTAATATGTGAAGAAGATGGAATTGGAATTGTTGAAATTATACTTATTTTAGTTGTGCTTATAATGCTGATAGTTATATTTAGAAAGCAGATAACGGACATTGTAAGTAGTGCATTTAAAAATATAAATGGGGATTCAGACACAATAAATGAGGAAATTGAAATTGATGATGGAGAATAAGGAAGTCAAGGGGAGTATAACTGTATTTATGACATTTATATTCATACTCATATTTGGGATGGTTCTTATTTTTTTTGAAAGCACAAGGATAACAGCGTCAAAAGGTTATATAAAGAATGCGTCAACAGCGGCAGAAAAAACACTGTTTGGAGACTATAACATGGAGTTGTTTAAAGAATACGGTCTTTTTGGGTATGGCGGATATAACGGAATATCATCAATTGAAATGCAGGATGATTTTAGAAAAATATTACTAAATAATTTAGCAGTTAAGCCTAAAAGTTCAAAAAGTTCTTATACAGATATTTATAAGATAAAAAAGCTTAATGTTTTTGAAAATAGCTATGAGGGATTGGCTGATGGTGAAAATTTATGCAGACAGATAAAACAGTATATTGCAAGTTGTGCAATAGAAGATACTGCAGATAAACTTAAAGGTAATTATTCAAATGTTTCTCAAGGGAGTAAAGCCGATTTATATGAAAAACTTGATGATGGCAGCAGCTACGAGACAGGAAAATATAAAGAAAATTATGAGGGAGGAGGCGTTGAGGAAGACAACGATAAAAATTTAATTGGAGACAAAAATCAGGATAAAAATATCGGTAGGACTGATGTAAAAAAAGAAGATGCAAATGAGAGTGGGAATACAACAACAGATGAAGATGTAGAAAATCCGTTGGAAGTTTTTAAAGAACTTGTTGAGGATGGCTATCTTTCGTTGGTTTGTGATGTAAATAAACTTTCGGAAAAAAATATAGAAAAGGCTATTTTATCAGAAGAAGAGGAAAACAATGGAAGTGATGCCGGAAGTGAAACAGCAGAGGGAGGAAAAACAGAGAGTGAAAAAGATAATTCAAAAACTAAGTATGAGAGTGCCGGGGATTATCTGAAGAACTTGTTTTTAAGTGCCGGTGAAAACGAAACATATACAGAAGAAAAAAATGAGAATAAAGATAGAATGAAATATATTATTTATGCTGATAAGGTTTTTTCTTCATATGTAAATAACAGAAACAAGACAGTGGAATACGGAATGGAGTATCTCATATGCGGAAACGAAAAGGAAAAAGATAATCTTGCATGGGTTGTGAGCAGAATAATTGCTACGAGAATGGCAACAAATCTTACGGCAATATTGAATGACAAGACGGCCAGTGCTAAGGCACTGGCGACAGCGACTGCAATAGCCGGAGTTACAGGAATTGAACCGCTTATAAAAGGTGTTCAGTATGTAATACTTGCAATAATGGCATTTGAAGAGTCATGTATAGATGTTGCGGCACTCCTTGACGGCAGGCAGATTCCCGTTTTGAAAAAAATGACTGATATAAAGATAACATATGAGGAAATATGTCTGGCTACAGGAGAATTATTACAAAGTAAAGCAAAACAATATGAAAAAAGCGATGGAAAGCTTGCATCAAAGTATATTGACTACAAAGAATACTTATTTTGTTTTGCAGCATTGGTGTCAACACAAAAGATTAGAACAAGAATGTTTGATATTATTCAGTTTGATTTGAGAAAAAGATATAACAAAAGTTTTCGTATTTATGATTGTATTGTGGCAGCAGATTTTGAAATAGCATATGAAATGAAGTTTATATTTCCTTATATGTGGAAAATTTACGGAAAAAATTTGAAATTCACAAAGTTTGAAAGGCTGGTGATTACAAGTTACGGATATGAGAGATAAGACCGGATATAACAAGCAGAAAAAGTGGGATTTAAAAGCATCTGTTACAGTTGAAGCTTCGTTAAGTGTACCGTTATTTTTTATTATGGTATTCTCGTTTTTTTATGAATTTAATGTCTTGTTTGAAGTGAATAAAAATCATATTCAACTTGCAGATGCCGCAGCGGATTATTCTGTATATGGGACAAAAACAGATACATTGAAAAGTATATTTGGTGACAGTCACATTATAATGTGGTCTGAAAATGAAGGATATAAAATATGTTTCATGAGATACAAGATGAAAAATCCTGTTTTGTCAGGCAGGTTTACTAACCATAGGATTTATCAAAGAATTGTTTTGAGTGATTATAAGGGAAAAAGTATGTGTTCTGATGCAGAAGAGTCAGAGAGAACCGTTTATATTACAGAAAGCGGAAGTGTTTATCATGAATATTCTGACTGCACATATTTGAACCCAAGCATTCAGAGAGTTTCAGTAAAAATTATTGATAAAAAAAGAAATTCATCCGGAGGAAAGTATAAAAAATGCGAATTTTGTTACAGAACAGAGGATGGTTTAAATACTTACGTTTATATAACAACTTATGGAGACAGGTATCATTGTACTAAAAAATGTCATGGAATAAAAAGATATGTAAGAAAAGTAAAAATATCGGAAATAGGCGGTATGCCTGAATGCAGCAAATGTAAAGGGAGGGGGTGATAAGGTTATATGTTTGTAAGTATTATATTATTTTTATGCATCGGGATATGTACAATAACTGATATTTTAAGAAAAACAGTTGATATAAGGGTACTATTGGCGTTTTCGTTAATTCTTGCAGTTTGCTGCTATTTTGAAAAAAATTATAATATTGAAAGTTTTGTGGCAGGCATCGGTATTGGCATTCTGCTGGCATGCATTTCGATTTTAAGTAGGGGAGCTGTAGGAATGGGAGATGTATGTCTTTATTCAATTATAATATGTTTTATTGGTGTTCAAAAAGGGATTTTTGTGCTTTTCTTATCCATTGCATTTGCTTTTTTTGTGGCTTTATTTTTTGTTATTGTTAAGAGAAAAAAGAAGGACTATGAGATGCCTCTTGTTCCGTTTGTGCTGGCTGCGTATTTATTTAGTTTGTTTGAAAATATGGCTTGAATTTAAAATAAACTTGAAAAT
The DNA here is from genome assembly GCF_056818865.1 of Butyribacter sp. Taxonomy (NCBI): domain Bacteria; kingdom Bacillati; phylum Bacillota; class Clostridia; order Lachnospirales; family Lachnospiraceae; genus Butyribacter; species Butyribacter sp. Next base: position 38,049 of record NZ_DBLYGC010000003.1, on the reverse strand, counting down.
AAAAAAGGGGTTTTGGAATGCATAAAAGATACGAGATTTCTGCAAATTATACAGTTGAAGCAGCATTTGTTGTTCCGATAATACTTGGAATGATTTTTTCAATGATATATATGTTGTTTGTATTGCATGATAAGGTTATATTACATGAAAATATAAGGTACAACGTGATATGTATAGATGAGAACGATGGAAATTATAAAAAGATATCGAACGAAAAAACATCATATGAAAAAACGTCACATGAAAAAGCAATGGATAAAAAAGCATCGGATAAAAAAATATCAAATGATAAAAATTTGAGTAAAAATAATTCAAAAAAATTTTTAAGTGAAAAAATCATGACTAAAGAGTCTGTTTCAAGAAATTTAAGAATATTTAGGGTGACAAAATTAAAATGCAATGTTGGAAAAACATATATAAAAACGGAAGTTAAAGCAGTTTCTAAAATGGATATTCCAGTTATAGGTTATTTTATGAGAAAGACAAAGAAAATTTGTATCAAAACAAAATATTTGATGGTTAAGCCTGAGACAATGGTGAGATATAGAAAAAATGTATAATGCACAAAAGATATAAGCAAAAAAGGGGGGCTAAATGGAATATAAGAAAAAAGATGGAATTTCGGGAGTTTATATTGTATTTGAAATTGATTGTGCCAGTGAGGAGTCGGTTGAAGCAAAGATGCTTCAAAACAATAATATTTGTGGATTGCTTGCGTGTGATTTCAGGTATGAGGACAACAGAACATATATTTATTATGATACAACTGATAAAATGGCAGTTTCAGATATAATGAAAGAGGGGAAGATGACATATGATATTTTGAAAGAAATATATACAGCTATTGCGGAAATATTGAAAAGCTGTCAGAAGTATCTTATATCTGCGGATTCGGTTTTGCTAAATAAGGATTTGATATTTGGAAATCGTAAATATAAAAATCTTAAATTTTGCGTTTTACCCGGGTTAAATTGTTCGTTTAGAAAACAGATTAAGGAATTGACCGAAGACTTTATGAAAATAACAGACCATTGTGATAAAAAGTGTGTAGAATTTATGTATGGTATATATGATATTGTCTCAACAGACAACTTTAATATGGTTGATATTGAGGAATTTTTGAAGGAAAGACAATATCCGGATGATGTTTCACAATATTCAGATGAGACGTCATGGTATCAGAATGATACATCACGGTATTCAGATGAGACGTCATGGTATCAGAATGATACATCACGGTATTCAGATGAGATGTCACGGTATCAGAATGATACATCACGGTATCCGGATGAGACGTCACGGTATCCGGATGATACATCATGCTATCTGGATGGAATGTCACGGTATCCGGATGAGGCATTATGGTATTCGGATGAAGTATCACAATTTTCGGATAAGACATCACAAAGAAAGAAATCTAATATTTTTGCGGATGAAAATGACGGTGTTAATGTCTTTTCTAAGAGTAAAGAAAAGGATAATGCGGGTGATTATGACAAGAGTGAATGTTTTTTACTTGTGAGAGAAAATAGAAAAAATAATTTTTTTAAAGAGTTTGTGCCGGAAATAATAAATATAAAAAAGAATCTGTCTTTTAGCGGAGACATGGGAAGTATAGTTCATATTGGGCGCAGTCGTGATAATGATATTGTGTTTCCACAAAATTATATAAGCAGAAAGCATGCCGTACTTGAAGCGGATGAGAATTTTTTATATGTTACGGACAAAGGGTCATGCAATGGGACTTTAGTTAATGGAGAAAGAATTGCCGCAAATGTAAAAACAAGATGCAGGGTTCAGGATGAAATTACATTTGCGGATATATGTTTTGTTGTTGTTTGAAATTGAAAAATCATTAAATCTGAAAAGTAATTTAAAACGGAAGTGCTATTCAAAACTAAAAGAGTATTTAAAATGAAAAAATTTAAAATAGATAAGTTATTTAAAAACAATTGATTTATTGATGTATTCTGTTTTTACAACAATATATGGATAACTTTTGGTTTTTGATTTTGTTTCATTTTTTGGACCATATAATTCTGTGTCAAATACTATATAGTTGTCAGAGAGATAAAGTTCATTGACTGTTATGCTAAACTCTGGAGAGAGCTGTTTTCCATAGCCTTTAACTATATATAATTCACCTTCACAGGAAAAACTTAGTTCAAAAGCAGAGTCTTTGCGTTCTTTTATCATTTTCCGCAGTTCTTTTGGAATTTCATTTCCTGTTACCACAGTATAATCAATATCTTTGGTTTTGGGGTAATCGTTATCTGCAGCACAGCCATTTAAGCAAAATAAAGAAAACAGCATTATTATAAGGGTGCAGATTAATATTTGAATTTGGTGAAATGAGGTTTTTTTTCGATTAAACATAAGATTACCTCACCTTTATTTATCAATAAATAATTATGAATAAAATATTGGATATATGCATAGTTTTAAGGTGTTTCGGCAATTTTTTTGAAGAGAAGCCATGATAAAAAAATGAATATTTTAATAAAATATGGAGTAAATAAAAAAGGTGCGTAGCAAGGAGTTTCGTTGATTTTTGAGGGTTTGTGGTTTATAATGGTAAATGTAAGACAGAGTCGGTTGTAATATCAGGAGGATAATAAAAAGTATGAAGGAATTGAACAAGGTAGAGTTTAAAAAAGAAGTTGAGGATTATTTAAAAGTTTTATTCAGAAAGTCTATCAGTGAGGCTGACGAGCAGCAGAAATTTCAGGCAGTGGCATATGCCGTTAAAGATTTTATTGTGGATCAGTGGATGGCTACACATAGAACTTACGAGGAACAGGATGTAAAGACAGTTTACTATCTGTCTATGGAGTTCCTTACGGGAAGAGCACTTGGAAATATTATCATTAACTTAAAAGGAAATCAGGCAATCAAAGAAGCTATTGAAGAATTAGGAATGAATCTTGATGTTATAGAGGATCAGGAACCGGATGCAGCACTCGGAAATGGAGGACTTGGAAGACTTGCAGCATGTTTCCTTGATTCATTGTCAACATTAGGATATCCGGCATACGGATGCGGTATTCGTTATAAATACGGAATGTTTAAACAGGTTATTGAAAACGGTTATCAGATTGAGAGACCTGATGACTGGCTCAAATATGGAAATCCGTTTGAAATCAAGAGACCTGAATATGCCGTTGAGGTTAAGTTTGGCGGTTATGTTACTATACGAAAAGATGAGTGTGGACGAGATAAGTTTGTTCAGGAAAATTATCAGTCGGTAAGAGCAGTACCTTATGACCTTCCGATTGTAGGTTACAACAACAACGTGGTAAATACTCTCAGAATTTGGGATGCAGAACCTATTGATACATTTAACCTTGATTCATTTGACAAGGGTGATTATCAGAAAGCAGTAGAGCAGGAGAATCTTGCAAGAACTATCTGTGAGGTGCTTTATCCAAATGATAATCATATGGCAGGTAAAGAGCTCAGATTAAAACAGCAGTATTTCTTTGTATCTGCAAGTATTCAGCGTGCAGTTAAAAAATACATGGAAAAACATGATGATATTCATAAAATTCATGAGAAAGTTGTATTCCAGTTAAACGATACACATCCTACAGTTACAGTTGCAGAACTTATGCGTATTCTTATGGATGAGTACAATCTTTCATGGGATGAGGCATGGGATATTACTACAAAATCATGTGCTTATACAAATCATACAATTATGTCAGAGGCACTTGAAAAATGGCCTTTAGAGCTTTTCTCAAGACTTCTGCCTAGAATTTATCAGATTATTGAGGAAATTAACAGAAGATTTGTGCTTCAGATTCAGGCTGCATATCCTGACGATAACAGCAAGGTAGAAAAGATGGCTATCATTTATGATGGTCAGGTTAAGATGGCACATCTTGCCATAGCAGCAAGCTTTTCGGTAAATGGTGTTGCAAAACTTCACACAGAAATTTTGAAGCATCAGGAACTTAAAGATTTTTATGAGATGATGCCTGAGAAGTTTAACAATAAGACAAACGGTATCACACAGAGAAGATTTTTACTTCACGGAAATCCATTGCTTGCACAGTGGATTACAGATAAAATAGGTGATGACTGGATTACAAACCTTAAACATCTTGATGAACTTTCTGTTTATGTTGATGATGAGCGCAGTCAGAAAGAATTTATGAACATTAAGTATAAGAATAAGGTGCGTCTTGCCAAATATATCAAAGAGCACAATGGAATTGAAGTAGACCCTCGTTCTATCTTTGATGTACAGGTAAAGCGATTACATGAGTATAAGCGTCAGCTCTTAAATATTCTTCATGTAATGTATCTTTACAATAAATTAAGGCAGAATCCGGGCATGGATTTTTATCCAAGAACATTTATATTCGGTGCAAAGGCATCTGCCGGATATCAGAGAGCAAAATCAATTATCAAACTTATCAACAGTGTTGGCGATGTTATCAATAATGATGCATCTATCAATGGAAAGATTAAGGTTGTATTTATTGAGAACTACAGAGTTTCAAATGCTGAGATAATTTTTGCGGCAGCAGATGTTTCAGAGCAGATTTCAACAGCAAGTAAAGAGGCATCAGGAACAGGAAACATGAAGTTTATGTTGAACGGTGCACTTACACTTGGGACTATGGATGGTGCAAATGTTGAGATAGTTGATGAAGTTGGAAAAGAAAATGCATTTATCTTTGGCCTTTCATCAGACGAAGTAATTGCATATGAGCATAATGGTCAGTATAACCCAAGAGATATTTATAATTCAGATGCAGATATACGTGCCGTACTTACACAGCTTGTAGACGGAACATATTCTCAGGGCAATTTTGAGGAGTTTAGAGACATTTATAATTCTCTCCTTGACGGACAGGGCGGCAGACCTGATATGTATTTTATACTCAAAGATTTCAGAATGTATGCTGAAGCTCAGGAAAAGGTTGAAGCTGCATATAAAGATGAAAAGAAATGGGCTCGCTCAGCTATGTTAAATACAGCAAAGAGCGGTAAATTCTCATCTGACAGAACTATTGAGGAGTATGCAAAGGAAATTTGGCATCTTAATAAAGTTAAGGTTGAAGTTACAGATGCAGACTAATTAGAATTATTTCTCATTTATTCCCCCGTTTTAGCTGCGAGAGCAGCAAACGGGGGATTTTTTGACCGAAAAGTTTTATTGTGGTAAAATTAACCATGTTGCAAGTAATAATATAGTAGGGAAAGGAAAATTCTATGAAAACAAAACAGATTATCAGCATAGTGGTTACAGGGGGTGTTATAATAGCAGTTGGAATCACAGGTGTTGCGTCAAATGTGATAAGTTCAAAACTTATACAGAAAAATAAAGCGGACACAAGTAGTATAGTAAAAGAAATACTTTCTTCGGAAACAGGTTCAAATATTGATTTGCCTGAAAAGGACTTTGTTGGGGTAATAAATATTGAGGGACAAATCGGAGCCTCTTCTTCAAGTAGTCTTACATCAGATAATACCTACAATCATGATTTATATTTAAAGTATATTGAAAAAATGGAAGAGTCTGACAAGAATAAAGGTATACTTCTTTTTGTTGACAGTCCGGGAGGGGCTGTTTATGAGAGCGATGAGTTATATCTTAAACTAATGGAATATAAGGAAAAGACAAAGAGACCAATATGGGCATATTTTGCATCTCAGGCATGTTCGGGAGGATATTATATTTCAATGGCTGCTGATAAGATTTATGCAAACAGAAATTGCTGGACGGGTTCTATTGGTGTAATAGTTTCACTTACAAACTGCAAGAAACTTTATGACAAACTTGGTATAAAGGAAATAGACATAACAAGTGGTAAGAATAAGGCTATGGGTTCAGCTGGTCTTGACCTTACTAAAGAACAGCAGGATATTTTACAGTCACTTGTGGATGAGGCATATGACCAGTTCGTAGACATTGTAGCCGAAGGCAGAAAGATGGACACAAGTGAAGTTAAAAAGATTGCTGATGGACGTATTTACTCAGCAAAACAGGCAAAAGAAATAAATCTTATTGATGAAGTAGGTTCTTTGGAAGATGAGAAGAAAGCTTTTGCAAAAGAAGCAGGATTTTCAAGTGATATAACATACTATACCCCTGAAAATGATTCATTATCAGGAATATTCAGCAGTTTGTTTGGTGCAGTAAAAGACATTGTTCCCAAGTCAGACATAGATCTTGCAGAGGATATTGTTCAAAACAATGGAAATGGGGTGCTTAAATATTATGCAAAATAGATCGGATAACCGCATATATGCAGGATTCTTCGTTCGTCTTGCGGCATATTTAACAGATATTATAATAGTTTGGTGTGCAATGCTTGTAATCAGGATACCTGTTTGGGTTACGACAGTTACAAGTCCGAACAATTTTTTTGTAAGAGATTTTATTTTTCAATATTCTATAAAAGATATATTATTTTATCTGATGCAGGCGGCGTATTTTATTTTATTGACATATTTCACTGGTTCAACACTCGGAAAGAAGATTTTTCAAATAAGAGTGGTGAGCACAGAGGAAAGAAAAATGACATTTTTTGAAGTGGCATTTAGAGAGACTGTGGGAAGATTTTTATCTGCACTTATTCTTTCAATAGGATATATAATGATAGCTGTTGACAAGCAAAAAAGAGGATTGCACGATATATTAAGTGATACAAATGTTGTATATTATCATGAGAAAAAAGTTTATACACATGCGGATGTTCACTATAAAAATATGGTTGGCAGTGAAAGTCAGAATATTTCAACACAACATCAAAATCCGTATAATTCAGCAGAAGCACAGTCAAATCCTTACAATGCAGAGAAAACACAGCCAAATTCATATAATGCATCAAATATGCAACCGAGTTCATATGATGCAACAAAATCTCAAACAGGAACTGAACAGTTAAATCATATGCCTGACGGATATTTTGAAAAAACTGACAGTGAAAATGAAAATACAGAGATAAATAAAAGCCTTTATTAAAACAAAAATAATAAACACTTCCCTATATTGATATATGATATGAAGATATAGGAAAGTGTTTTTTATTATTATATTTATATTGAGATAAAATAATAAAATAGTTATTATATCTATACTCGAATAAATAATAAATTAGTTATTATTTCTATATTCAGATAAAACTTTTAAAAGGCTGAATATATCTACGGGCTTTGAAAGATATTTATTCATGCCGGCATTGAGACATTTTTCTATATCCTCCTTAAAAGCGTTTGCGGTCATTGCAATTATTGGAATGCTGTGTGCTTCAGGAATTTCAAGATTTCTGATAGCGGTTGTTGCGTAAAGTCCGTTCATAACAGGCATCTGCATGTCCATAAGTATTGCGTCATAATTATGCTGTTTGGAAGATTTTAACATTTCAACACATATAGAACCGTCAGCGGCATGTTCACATGTTATGTTATGCATTTTTAAAAGTTCTGATATTACTTCATAATTTAATTCATTATCTTCAGCGACAAGAAGATGCATTCCCGAGCATATTTTGGAATAATCGTCAAGTGTCAATGTCCCAGGAGAGGTTCTTGAGCGTTTTTTCAGGTATGGAATTTCTAAAGTGATGGTAAAGGTTGTGCCTTTGCCAAGTTTACTGTCAACATCAATATGGCCATTCATTATATCGGTAAGATATTTGACAATGGACAAACCAAGTCCGTAACCCGGAACTTTATTTATCCTCGAATCAGTTTCTCTTGTAAATTTTGAGTACATATTTTCTATGTATTCTTCGGACATTCCTATGCCTGTATCACTGATTTTGGCAATAAGAAATATATTTTTGCTGCTAGGAATTTTCTGCTGGTACATTTCAAATGTGACACTTCCGCCGTCGGGTGTATATTTTATGGCATTGGATAAAATATTTGTATATATTTGTCTTATACGCAGTGGGTCAGCAAATATTTCAGGATATATAATATCATGTTTTATACAGTTGATATCTAAGTTTTTGCCGAGTTGTATTTGTTCGAGAGATGGCGGAAATTCGTCAAAAAGTTCACATATATTTATTTCCTTAGGATTGATTTTCATCTGACCATTTTCTATTTTTGAAATGTCGAGAACTTCATTGACAAGCTCTAGCAAAAAGTTGCCTGACAGCTTTATTTTTTCGAGTCCGTATTTTATTTTGTCAGGCTCATCTATATGCTGTGAAACTATATCGGTAAATCCCATTATTGCGTTCATAGGAGTTCGTATATCATGTGCTATTTGCGATATAAATTCTGTCTTGGCAACATTTGCTTTGTTAGCTTCCTCGGCAATTGCTATCCAGCTTTGTTCACGGCGTTTGCTTGCACTTATTATCTGTGTTACATATAAGACATCTGTAATTGTATTTGACTCATTTCGGCGTCTTACTATAAATCTCGCCGTATGCCAGTTGTTATCATTTGTCAGATATTCAGTAGCAATTGTCTCTTCATTTTTTAAACGCTTCTGTAATGTTGAAATGTCAAAAAACTGGCGTAATTTATCTTTATATTCAGAAACAATAAATTCATCACATAATCTATTCATTTCTAAAGATGCACATCCGCTTTTGCCGGCAAGACGGTGTGTACTGCCTTTGCCGGAGATTTCTTTGAAGCTGTCTTTTTCCAGGTTAATCAGAAATATTGCATTGTATATTTGGCTTAAAGCAGATATGACTTCATTTTTCAAGGTAGCTTCTGTAAGTGCCTGTTCAAGTTCAAACTGTCTTTTTTGTTCAAGTGCAACTATGTTGTCAATGTGTCTGAAGCCTAATAATAATTGGTAATTTAAGGATGTTGTTGAAATTCTTACGACAATGGTTTCAAAGTATTGTTGTCTTAAAAGATTAGGAACACTACGATATCTGAACACGATGCGTTCTTTGTATTTTAACTCGTTTTTCAGATTAACAATACTCATTGTATTTTGAAAAAATGTAACACTTTCAGGAGCAACATATTTTCTGGAATAAGTTTCTATCATTTCCGTATAATTGAATGGTCCCGGATTTTCAGCAGAGATAAAGTTAGCCGCATTGGCAACCCTGTCCAGTTTAAAGGGTTCAAGTGTGTTTTTTTCGAGGTCTACATAATATACTGAAGTATAGTCACGGCAAAGCACATCGAGGAACTGCTGTTCTTTTTCAAGCTCAAATTTATTTTTATTTATAAGGCTCTTATTCTGCATAAGGAGAAAATCTTTGTCAATATTCTGCCATATACTTCCAAGGTGAATACCTATTGTTTTCATTAACCTTAAATGAGCAGGAATAACAGGAAAAGAAGGGGAATCAAGTCTTATATATCCGAGCTGTTTTCCGGCATATGAAATTGGAAATGCAATAACGGAATTTACACCAAAACTGAGAAGTTTTTTATTTTCATTTGTTAATTGTGTGACATCAATTTCTCCAATATTGTCTTCTATGATTATTTCACGGTTAGAAAGTTTATTGTGCCAATCAGGTATTTCTTCCGCCGGAAACATAATGGGATGCGCTTTAAGTGAATCATTATTATTTACTGAATAGCTTAGTTTGAGTTCATAAATGTTTTGGTTAAGCAATTCAAATATAAAAGCAGTGTCACTGCCAATACATTTACAAAGTTGTTTGAGGATGGATTCTAAAATAGCTAATCTGCTCTTATCAGGTGTCAGATTTTCTAAGTTAATCAGTTCATTGATTATTGAATCATAAATATCCTGAAAAGTAGTGTCATCGGCAGAAATATATTTTTTCTCTGGGTAAGTGCTCATATGGTTATTCTCCTTCATCTCCTTTAAGTTTAGTGCCGGTCAAAAAGTATTAATTTAATTGTAACATTAAATAGAGCAAAGTCAATGAAACAAATTTGTTGACATTTTTATTTGATAGTGTTATTATTTCACATACGCAATACATAACATTGTTAAATGTTTGATGTGTTATGCAATATAGAATATGTTACAGGAGTCAAAATACCTTTTGACCCAACATTATAATGTTCAAAGAAGGTGATTATTATTAATGATAAGTTTGAAGAATTGTTTAAGGCTATGCATCAGTTCCACAAATTAAGACTTGGAGATATTATGCCGGACATAAGCGGTGCGGATTTTTGGACTATGCGGAATATTATGGATAAGGGCGAGGATGGAAAGATAACGATTTCTGAACTTGCTAAGAAAACAAGGGTACTTCCGTCAGCAATATCCAGAACACTTAAACGGCTTGAAGAAAAAGGTTATGTTGAGAGAACGGTAAATAAAAATGACAGGCGAAATACTTATGTTGAGATAACGGACAGAGGAAGAGAAGTTGCACAGGAAGTCAGAGAGATAATGAGAGACTACGGAGAGGCTGTCCTGTCAAAATTTGATGAGGAAGAACTTTCAATGCTTATATCGTATCTTAATAATATATATGATATTGCAAAGAAAGAGATTGAAGTCAGAAAGGTTAAGAAATAGAAAGTTAAGAAAGGACAGAAAAAATGGGTAAAATATTTAAAAATATGATTCCTTACTGGAAAGCGGTTATTATCATTATTGCTCTGCTGTTTGTACAGGCATGGTGTGACCTGTCGCTTCCTTCTTATACATCAGATATTATCGATGTGGGTATTCAGAACAGCGGTGTTGAACATATTGTTCCCGAAAAGCTTACAAAGAGTGAGTTTGAGACGGCACAGTTTATTATGACGGATGATGAAACAGATGTGTGGAAATGTCTGTATGAGGCAGACGGAGAGTTTTATAAACTAAAAGATAAGTCTGAAAAGGAACTTGATGAGGCTGACGAAAAACTTACTCTGCCGCTTATCATGAATTATCAGATGAGTACATTGGAGGTCAGCAGTTTTAAAAAGACTATTGCAAGTCAGATGGGAAAGAAGGAGTCTGAACTTGAAAATATGAGCGTAGAGCAGCTTGGTGAGACACTTGGCGTTAAACTTAAGAGCTTCAAGCAGGAAAAGGAAGATAATGACGGAAATAAAGTTAAGGTTGAATGTGTTGACGCAAGACCGTTCTTTGCAGGAATGCTTGAAAGCGGAAAGATGGATAAAAAGAGCATTTTGTCTATGCGTGATAAAATGAGTAATACCATAGATGCGATGGGAAGTTCACTTGTTAAATCGATGGGTGCTGCTTATGCAGTTTCCTGTGACAAGGCGGCAGGAATCGACATAGACTATGTACAGAAATCATATCTTTTGTTTGCGGGATTAAAAATGCTTGGAATGGCACTTCTTATGGGTGTTGTGACTGTGCTTGTCGGCTTCTTTGCATCGAGAGTCGGAGCCGGAATAGGTATGACGCTCAGGGAAAAGGTATTTAAAAATGTTGTCGGATTTTCAAATGCCGAGATGGATAAATTTTCAACGGCATCACTTATTACGAGAAGTACAAATGACATCCAGCAGATACAGATGGTTTCGGTAATGCTTCTAAGAATGGTTGCCTATGCTCCTATTCTTGGAATTGGCGGTGTATTAAAGGTTATGCAGACGGGAGCAGGCATGGGATGGATAATAGTGCTTGCGGTAGTTGTGATACTCGGATATGTCATGATACTTATGTCAGCTGCTATGCCTAAGTTCAAACTTATGCAGAAGCTGGTCGACAATATCAATCTTGTTTCAAGAGAAATTCTTACCGGGCTTTCGGTTATCCGTGCATTTGGCAGGGAGAAAAAGGAAGAAGAGAGATTTGACGAAGCAAATAAAGACCTCACAAGGACAATGCTTTTTACAAACAGGGTTATGACATTTATGATGCCGGGTATGATGATGATAATGAATGTTCTTACGGTCGGTATTGTGTGGTTTGGAGCTAACAAGATTGACGGCGGAAATATGCAGGTCGGTGCTATGACTGCATTTATAACATATGCAATGATGATTGTCATGTCATTTTTGATGCTTACGATGATGTCGATAATGCTTCCTCGTGCGGCTGTTGCAGCAGAGCGTATCGATGAGGTTGTCCGCACGGAATCTTCTATTAAAAATATTGACAAACCGGAGAAACTTACAAGCCATGACGGTGTAATATCATTTGAACATGTAAATTTCAAATATCCGGGAGCAGAGGAAGATGTACTCCACGATATTGATTTTGTGGCAAAGCCGGGGGAGACAACAGCTATCATAGGCAGTACGGGATGCGGCAAATCAACATTGGTAAATCTTATTCCGAGATTATATGATGTCACGGATGGAAAGATATTGCTTGACGGAAAAGATATAAGAAATATTTCAATGTCAGACCTCAGGGAGGAAATTGGTTTTGTACCTCAGAAGGGAGTTCTTTTCTCGGGAACGATAGCTTCAAATCTCCGTTTTGGAAATGATAATGCAACCAATGAGGAAATAAAAAAGGCTGCAGAGATAGCACAGGCAACGGAGTTTATCGAAGCAAAAGATGATAAATACGAAAGTTCAATATCGCAGGGCGGAAGCAATGTCTCAGGAGGCCAGAAACAGCGTCTTGCGATAGCGAGGGCAATAGCCAAAAAACCAAAGATATTTATATTTGATGACAGCTTTTCAGCACTTGATTTAAAGACAGATGCGGCACTTAGAAAAGCATTGTCTGAAAATGTAAAGGACAGCACGGTTATTATCGTTGCACAGAGAATTAGCACAATATTACACGCAGAGCAGATACTTGTTCTTGATGATGGAAAAGTAGTCGGAAAAGGTACGCATGAACAGCTTCTCAAAGATTGTGAAGTTTACCGTGAAATCGCAAAATCCCAGTTGTCAGCCAAAGAGCTTGGCATGGATGAAAGTGAGGTGTCAGACAATGAGTAATGAGGAACAGTTTAAAAAGCCACAGCCACGCAGGAGAGGTCCTATGGGCAGAGGTATGCAGCCGGGCGAAAAGCCTAAGAACCTCAAAAAGTCATTAAAAACACTTGTAAAATATATCGCAAAATATAAGGTGGGAATATTTGTCGTAATGTTTTGTGCGGCATGTTCAACTGTATTTACGGTGGCAGGGCCTAAAATTTTGGGAAAAGCAACAACGGCTTTATCAGAAGGTCTTATGGCAAAAATAAGCGGAACAGGAAGTATTGATTTTGGAAAAATAGGAAGAATACTTCTTGTTGTACTCGGACTTTATCTTTGCAGTGCATTGTTTAGTTTTATTCAGGGATGGATAATGACAGGCATAACGCAGAAGGTGTGTTATAAACTGCGTCAGGAAATATCTGAGAAGATAAACAGAATGCCGATGAAATACTTTGAAAGTCGTACTTACGGTGAGGTTTTATCACGCATTACAAACGATGTGGATACGCTTGGACAGGGGCTTAACCAGAGTATCACAACAATAATTACATCTGTTGCAACACTTGTAGGTGTGCTTATAATGATGCTTAGCATTTCACCGCTTATGACGCTTATTGCACTTGTAATACTTCCTATATCACTTGCGCTCATAAGCCTTGTGACAAAGAAGTCACAGAAATTTTTCCGTGCACAGCAGGAATATCTCGGTCATATAAACGGGCAGGTCGAGGAAGTTTACGGTGGTCATCTTGTAATAAAAGCGTTTAATCGAGAGAAAGATACTATTGAAGAATTTGAAAAAACAAATAAAATTTTGTATGACTCAGCATGGAAATCGCAGTTTCTTTCAGGAATGATGCAACCTATAATTATGTTTGTCGGAAACTTAGGTTATGCATCGGTAGCACTTGCCGGCGGTATGCTCGCAATAAAAAATGTAATTACGATAGGTGACATACAGGCATTTATCCAGTATGTAAAGAACTTTACACAGCCGATACAGCAGATAGCACAGGTAATAAACATGGTTCAGTCAATGTCTGCGGCATCGGAGAGAGTTTTTGAATTTCTTGACGAAAACGAGGAGGAACAGATAGTAGAAAATCCTGCAGATATTTCAAAGGTAACGGGCGAGGTATCATTTGAACATGTTCATTTCGGTTACAATCCGGAGCAGATTATCATTAATGATTTCAGTGCAAAGGTAAAACCGGGACAAAAGATTGCGATAGTGGGACCTACAGGTGCCGGAAAAACAACTATGGTAAAACTGCTTATGCGTTTCTATGATGTAAACAGCGGTGCGATAAAATTAAACGGCAGCAATATAAAAGATTTTAACAGACGTGAACTCCGCGACGCATTTGGAATGGTGCTTCAGGATACATGGCTTTTTAAGGGCACGATAATGGAAAATATACGTTACGGAAGACTTGATGCGACAGACGGGGAAGTAATAGCAGCGGCAAAAGCGGCGCGGGCGCACCACTTTATACAGACACTTCCGGGTGGATACCAGATGGAACTTAATGAGGATGCAAGCAATGTATCACAGGGACAAAAGCAGCTTATTACGATAGCGAGGGCAATTCTTGCGGACAATAAGATACTTATTCTTGATGAAGCAACATCTTCGGTTGACACCAGAACTGAGATAGAGATACAGAAAGCAATGGATAATCTTATGAAAGGACGCACAAGTTTTGTAATAGCACACAGACTTTCAACAATCCGTGATGCTGACCTGATACTTGTTATGAAAGACGGGGATATAATAGAGCAGGGAAATCATGATGAACTTCTTGCAGCAAACGGCTTTTATGCAAATCTTTATAATTCACAGTTTGAAGATGTTGTGGCGTAGGAAACAAGTTATTTAGTTAAACGGCAATTATTTTCTAATATCAAAGTGGTAATTATTTTTAAATAACAATTTTGAATAAAAAAAATAAATCTGTTAAGAATAATAGCAGATTTATTTTTTTGTTATATTAGGAAACTAAATAATATATTGCGTAATTGGAGGGATTGCCGTATGTATGATAATAAGGAGAACAACTTTAAGAAAAAGGGGTTATGCATTTCGCTGTGTGCTGCACTTGTTTGTGGACTTGGGATAGGCGGAGTGTACTACAAGACAAACAAAGCACCGCAGAATGATGGGACAAAACTTTTCTCTGATTCATCAGCAGGCAGATTGTCAGCGGATGCAGATAAAAAGGCAGACAGTTCAAATGATAAGAAAACAGAAAAAAATACAGAAAATAAAACGGTGACAGCAGGTTCAGGAAATGTAAAAAATATTAAGAAAAATTCAAAAAAAGCTTCTGTTAAAAGTGCGAGAGAAAAAATAAATGATGCAAAAGAGGAAAATAACAAAAAGGATATTGCTTCAAACAACGAAAACAAAAAGACGAACAAAGCAGAAAAAGATAAAAATAAAAAACAGGGAAAAACAGTAAATACAATGTCAAATGATAACAGTCTTAAATTTGATGCGGAGAAGGGGCTGGTTTGGCCTGTAGGAAGCAGCGAAAAAGATATTATTCTTAAATTTAGTGACAGCAATACGGTTTACTTTAAGACATTGGCACAATATAAAATAAATCCGGCAGTTGTCATAGCAGCTAAGACGGATGAGAAAGTGAAAGCTGCGGCAGCTGGTGTTGTCAAAAGCGTAAAGACAGATGATGAAACAGGAACAACCGTCACTGTAGATATTGGAAGCGGTTATGAAGTTAAATACGGACAGCTTAAAAATTTAAATGTTAAAACCGGACAAAAAATTGCTAAAGGTGAGATAGTCGGCCATATTGCAAAGCCGACAAAATATTATACTTTGGAGGGAAGTAATCTTTATTTTGAAGTTACGGAAAACGGAAAGAGTGTTGACCCGCTTTTGCTTTTAAAGTAGATAAAAAGTTGTAAATTAAAAATTCTTATTATAGTTTCTGCTGTTGTCGCTGAATTTTCGGCGGCAACAGTTTTTTTGTAAAGTTCTTTTCATAAATACCAATTTCTGTTAATATATTAAAGAAGTTGGTTACAAAAAATGTTGCACTTATAGTGTGGAAAGAGAGGGAGTTATGCAATACAAATTAGTAGGAAACACAATGCCGGCGGTTGAGGTGATGTTTGATGCACCGGGAGAGTCTATGTATACACAGTCAGGTGGTATGGCATGGATGACAGAGGGAATTAAGATGGATACCAATACAAAGGGCGGTCTTTTAAAAGGTGTTGGACGTATGTTTGCAGGTGAGTCATTATTTATGGCAACTTATACTGCTGAACAGGCCGGAGCCAGGATTGCATTTGCATCAACTGTTGCAGGTGAGGTTCTTCCGATAAATATTGGTGAGACAGGTGGATTTATCTGTCAGAAGGGAGCATTCCTTTGTGCCGAACCTACAGTAGACCTGTCGGTTGCTTTTACAAAGAGATTTTCATCCGGATTTTTTGGCGGGGAAGGTTTCATTCTTCAGGATATAACAGGTAAAGGTATGGTATTTCTTGAAATTGACGGTGACAAAGTTATAAAGGAACTTGCACCGGGCGAAGTAATAAAAGTTGACACAGGTAATGTAGTCGGCTTTGAAAAGACGATAACATATGAGATTGAGACAGTAAAAGGTCTTAAGAACATATTCCTCGGTGGCGAGGGACTTTTCCTTACAAGACTTGTAGGACCGGGAAAAGTTATACTTCAGACGCAGAACTTTAATGATTTTGCAGGAAGAATTGCAAGCAGAATCCCGTCTAAGTAGTTTTTGGAAAAAGCGTTTGTAAAAACAAAGAACAGTATTTGTTTTTTCAACAGCACTGTGAAGGTTGAATTGAAGATTGTAAAGCTGTAAAAATAAACAGAGTGTTCGGCAGTTGGCTGAGCACTCTGTTTTGTGGTGAGAAGGAAAATCATTACGTCCTTGACATTACAATCTATAAATAGTTAAATATAAAAACGGAAATATTTGAACAATAAGTATCGAAGTTTTGGCTTCGTATGTATTTCACAATACATTTGGAAATGAGGATAAAGCATGAAAAGAGAAGCAAATCCGGTGGCGTTGCTGCCTGTTTTTGTATTTTTGGTATTATATTTGGGACTTGGAATTGTATTTGAATATATTATGAAAATTCCGATGGGATTTTATAATATTCCGATTATTGTAGCTTTCTTGGTGGCGATTTTGACGGCGTGTCTGCAAAACAGGAATGTATCTTTTGATGAAAAATTGGAACTTATGGCACAGGGGATGGCGGACAAGAATATAATAACTATGCTGTTGATTTTTTTGACAGCCGGAGTATTTGTTGGTGTTGTAGGACGAGACAGTGCAGAGAGTGTAGCGTATTTTATGTTGCAGCTGATTCCGGCAAGATTTGCAGTCATTGTTCTGTTTATTGTAGCATGTTTTGTGTCTGTAGCAATGGGCACTTCAGTGGGGACGATTACATTGATTACTCCGATTGCTGTTGCAGTAGCGGAGGCTTCAGGCTTTTCAGTACCGCTTTGTGTGGCTACGGTGATGGGAGGTTCCATGTTTGGAGATAATCTGTCTTTTATCTCAGACACCACTATTGCGGCTTGTAACGGACAAGGTTGTGCAATGAAAGATAAATTTAGACAGAATTTCTGGATTGCATTTCCAGCGGCGGTAGTGACGGTTATTGTAGTCAGCTTTTTATCATGGAATACAGTTATTGAAGGAAGTGTTCATCACAACTATAATCTGATACAGATAATACCGTATGTGCTTGTGCTGATAGGTGGAATTATCGGATGGAATGTGTTTCTTGTATTGTTGACGGGCATCATATCGGGAGCGGTAATCATGTTGTTGACGGGAAAAACATCATTTGTGGATTTGGTTGCCAATATGGGGAACGGAGTATCAGGCATGTTTGAAACTTGTATCGTGGCAGTACTTGTCGCAGCTCTATGTGCTTTGATTCGTTCATATGGAGGGTTTGATGCTCTCTTAGGTGGAATACATCATGTGTTTAAGGGAAAGCGAGGCGGACAGCTTGGCATGGGAATACTTGTCGGTGCTATGGATATAGCAACCGCCAATAACACAGTGGCTATCGTTATGGCAAATCCAATTGCCAAAGAAATGGCGCAGACATACGGAATTACACCGAAGAAAACAGCATCATTGCTGGACACATTTTCATGTATAACACAGGGGATTTTGCCTTATGGAGCACAGATGCTTGTTGCAATCTCAGCCGTTACGGAACTGGGAAAAAATATCTCGGCATTTGATATTATTCCTTATATGTTCTATCCGCTTTTTTTGCTCATAAGTTCTCTGATTTGGATTGGGGTAAAAACTCAGTGATTTGGTGGGGATTTTATCTCTGCGGATGGTTAGCGGTTATTGAACTTTACATTATAATATAAAGACAATACAGGGAGGTTTTTATGAAGTACAATATTGATTTAAATGACAACGATTACATTGAATTTAATTATTCATATCTGAAACATTCAAAAATCGGAAAGTATTCTCTTTTAGTTACAAGAATTTCTTTTCCTTTTGCCATGTTCATATTTGTTTTGGCATTGCTTATTATTGACATAGAGAGAGGACTTGTTCTTACTGTTGCTGCAGTGGCGGTTTTATCAACTGTTTTGTGGTGGTTTATCGTGCCTGCTATGATGCGTTGGAATATTAAAAAGAACATTATAAAAATGAAAAAAGACGGAAAGCTGCCTTATAATGAGAAAGCATCGGTTGAGTTTTTGGATGACAGAATTGTTGAGACATGTGAACAGGGAGAGACTATTGTTAAGTACAGCGATATAGTTAATATTTATGCTGAAAAAGATTATTTTTATATATTTTATGGTTCGATGCAGGCGTTTATATTGCCTGAAAGGTGTATAGGTGATAGCGGCTTGAAGGAGATTAAAAACAAATTGTCACAGTCAGGTGTTGACAAATAGAATAAAAGTCTATATAGTTATCCAAGGTAATTAACAAAGGTAACTATATAGACTTTTTTGTTTGCAAAAACAGTATTAGAAAGAGGAATTTATTATGACTATCGAAAAGATAAAAGCAATGTTTGATGCGTGCTATCTTGCAAAGCGGTCAAGGGATCTGCTTCCGCCGCTTCCAAATGGTGTTACACCGTCTTATATCCATTATCTGGATGTGATTGAGTCTTTGGAAAAGCAGGGGGTGAGTGTAAAAGTATCGGACATAAGTGATGCACTTGACATTCCACGTCCGGGTGTGACACGCACTGTCAAGGAGATGGAGACAAAAGGCTATCTTTACAAACAAACTTCTGAGAGTGACGGACGTGTTACATATATATTTGCGACAGATGCAGGAAAGCATTTGTTACAGATATATAGTGAAAAGTATTTTAACAGTCTGGCGCCGCTGTTAAACGATATTTCAGATGAGGATGCGGAATGTACAATAAGGACTATCGAAAAACTTTACAAAGTTATGTCAGAGAGGAGTGTTACGATTGAGCAGTAATGATAAGACAGATTTCACGCAGGGAAGTATTTTAAAGAAGCTGTTCTGGTTTATGCTTCCGATTTTAGGAGCACTTGTTTTGCAGGCGGCTTACGGTGCAGTAGATTTGCTTGTTGTAGGAAAATTTGGTTCGACAGCAGGACTTTCAGCAGTTTCAACAGGAAGTCAGGTACTCAATCTTGTGACTTTTGTTGTCACACAGTTTGCTATGGGTATCACGGTTCTTATAGCAAGATATATTGGAGAGAAGAAAACGGGGCAGATAGGCGAGGTACTTGGCGGGGCTGCTGTTGTCTTTACGATAATATCAATAGGCTTGGTTATTCTTATGGTATGTTTTGCAAAACCTATTTCAGTTCTGATGCAGGCACCAACGGAAGCAGTCAGTCTTACAACGGTTTATGTTCGTATCTGTGGCAGCGGAATATTCTTTATTGTTGCCTACAATGTACTTGCTGCTGTTTTTAGAGGACTTGGGGATAGCAGGTCACCGTTGATATTTGTACTTGTTGCCTGTATTGTAAACATTGTTGGTGATATGGTTCTGGTAGCAGGACTTCATATGGATGCGGCAGGTGCGGCACTCGCAACCGTTCTTGCTCAGGCTGTAAGCGTTGTATGTGCGATTGTGATGCTAGTCAAGAAAAAACTTCCATTTTCAATATCAAAATCAGATTTTAGATTAAACAAACAGTGTCGTAAATTTCTTGAAATCGGTCTGCCGCTTGCATTGCAGGAGTTCTTGACACAGCTCTCGTTTCTGGCACTCTGTGCATTTGTAAACAGACTTGGTCTTGAAGCATCTTCGGGATATGGTGTTGCATGCAAGATTGTAAACTTTGCAATGCTTATTCCAAGCTCACTTATGCAGTCGATGGCTTCTTTTGTATCACAGAATGTCGGTGCTGGCAACAAAAAGAGAGCAAAGCATGCCATGTTTACAGGAATTGGTGTCGGTGTGGCATTTGGTTGTGTAGTATTTTTGATTGTAATGTTTAAAGGTGATGTTCTTGCGGGATTCTTTTCAAATGACGCCGCAGTTATACAGAAGGGATTTGACTATTTGAAAGGATTTGCACCGGAAACGATAGTGACCGCCGTATTGTTCAGTATGATAGGTTATTTTAATGGAAACAATAAGACATTGTGGGTAATGATTCAAGGGCTTACACAGACGCTTTTGGTACGTCTGCCGATGGCGTATATTATGAGTATCCAGCCTAACGCAAGCCTTACAAATATCGGACTTGCAGCACCTACATCAACGGTTGTCGGAATTGTTTTGAATGTTATATTTTTTATTTATATGAATAAAAAAGAGACGGGTGTTCAATCGTAGGATTGAATTTGAGTTCTGGGATGCGGGTTTTAATATTTTCAGAATTTGTGTATAATTGAAAAAGAAAGTACGCAAGTTAATATGTATGTTAGTGTGCAAGAAAGTACGCAAGTTAATATGTATGTTAGTGTGCAAGAAAGTGTGCAAGTTAATATGTAAGTTAGTACACAAGCTGGAGGTGCAGTATGGGTGATTATAATCCGCCATTTACAATTACAAACAGTATGTTATCTTATGTAGCGGCTATTTCTGAGAAGATTGGACGCATTACAATTATAAGTGACATGGAAACAAAACCACATCTTAGAAAAAATAATAGGATTAGGTCAATACATTCCTCCTTGAAAATCGAGGCAAATTCTCTTTCTGTTGAACAGGTCAGGGATGTTATAAACGGAAAACTTGTACTTGGAGAATTAAAGGAGATACAGGAAGTAAAAAATGCTTATGACGCATATGAAAGAATTTCAGAAATAAATCCATATAGTATTGCAGATTTAAAAAGATTTCATGGAATTATGACAAAATATATTGTAGATGAATCAGGTGGATTTCGTCATGGGGAAGAAGGAGTATTTAACGGTGAGAAGTGTATATTTATGGCTCCACCGGCTCAACTTGTTCCACAGTTGATGATTCAGCTTTTTGATTGGATGAAAAGGGTTCAGGGAGAAATCCATCCATTGATATTGAGCAGTATATTCCACTATGAGTTTGTATTTATTCATCCATTTTCAGACGGCAATGGCAGAATGGCAAGATTGTGGCATACTGCTATACTATCAAAATGGAAAGCAATATTTGAATATATTCCTATTGAAAGTCAGATTGAAAAATTTCAGGACGATTATTATAATGCGATTGCAAAGTGCCATGTCGATGGCGAGTCTACTTTTTTTATTGAATTTATGTTATCTCAGATTGATAAGATATTAGATGAACTTTCAATACAGATTGATGATAATAGCGTGCAGATTTCAGGAAATGTAAAAAAACTGCTTGAAATAATGGATTATGATATTCCATATACAAGCAATAAACTGATGGAAAAACTTGGACTAAAATCAAAAGATGGTTTCCGTAGGAATTATCTTCATCCAGCAATGGAGTTAAATCTGGTGCAAATGACTATTCCTGATAAGCCTAGAAGCAGAAATCAGCGTTATGTAAAGGTCTGAAAGGGGTGTTATTTTGTTTCCTGATTGTAATTAAAAAAAGATGATTCTTTCTCTTTTTTTGAAACAGTTGTTGATGGCGTTGACGGGAATTGCATATGCAATGTGTCTTGACTGGGAAAAAGGGGAGTATCTTTCATCCTGTTAAGTTCAGGCAGCACAGTGACCAGCATAGTAATAAAACACATACTTCCGCCAATTACATTAGACACCGGTTCTGCCATAAATACACCGTTTGTTCCCATTTTGAAAGTGTGCGGCAGGATGTATGTAAGCGGTACAACAATAAACACTTTTCGTAAAAGTGAAAAGAAAATTGCCTGCGTTCGTTTGTTAAGTGATTTGAAAACGGTCTGTCCGATATATTGCAAATCCATGAAGATAAATGCAGTAAAATAAAGTTTTAATGCAGGTACAACATCTTTTATAAGTGTTGCATCTGAACTAAAGATTTTAATTAAATATTTTGGGGCGAGTATGATTACACTCCACATAATTCCGGTATAGATAAGTGCCATAACAGCCATGACTATACCGGCTTTTTTTACACGTTCAGGGCGTCTTGCACCATAATTATAGCTGATAATAGGTGAGGAACCTTCGGTTATGGCATAAATCGGAGTTTCAACCATTTGGCGGACACTTGAAACGATAGTCATAACGGAGACATACACGTCGCCACCGGTGACATAGAGTACATTATTGCAGCAAATTGAGACGAGACTGTTTGTAAGCTGCATGATAAAACCTGACGTGCCAAGGGTTATGATATTTTTGGCAATGGAGAGGCAGGAATGAAGCTCATTTTTTCTGAGCAGACGGACTTTCAGCTCTGCTTTTCGTCTCAGAAAATAAAAAACAAATGCTGCGGATAATATCTGAGATATTACGGTTGCAATAGCGGCACCGTTTACTCCGAGCCCTAACATAAAAATAAAGAGCGGGTCAAGTATAATATTTGCAACTGCACCGATGACCACGGAGAACATACCTGTTGTAGAATAACCCTGTGCATTGATAAATGGATTCATACCCGTTGAAATCATTGCAGGGAGAGTGCCAAGCAGATATATCATCATATAAGGTCTGGCATAAATAAGTGCATTTTTTGATGCTCCAAAAAGAATAAGAAGCGGTTTTGAAAAAATGAGACCGACTAACATCAGGAGTATTGAACTTGCACAAACCATTGAAAAAGATGTGTTTAAAATAGTATTGGCTTTATGGTTATCATCCATCCCACGATTGATGGAAAAAAGCGGGGCACCGCCGCTTCCAAAAAGATTGCTGCATGCAGTAATTATCATTATAAGAGGAAAACACAGACCGACAGCACCAAGTGCAGCAGTTCCTATATTGGGAATACGACCAATATAGATACGGTCAACAATGTTGTAGAGCAGACTTAAAATTTGTGCAACAAGCATTGGGAGAGCTGCATTTAAAATATTTCCTGTTACAGTTCCGTTTTCAAAATTAATGCGTTTCATAATTAGGCCTCGATTTCATAATAGAATATTATTTAATATTTTTATTGAAATTAAGTATAGCATGAATTAAATTAAATGTAACAATAAAATGATGTTGGGTTCAAAAGTATTTTGAACCTTGCATCGTAAAATTTCTTTAATATACAATTAAGGAGGTCATTATTTATGGAAAATATCAAATGGGCTGTATTAGGTACAGGAGTAATTGCAAATGAGATGGCACAGACCTTGGCGAAAAATGGCAGACGTATATATTCGGTTGCGAACAGAACTTATCAAAAGGCGGTTGATTTTGCAAAAAAATATAATATTGATAAGGTTTATGAGAATATGGATGATGTTTTTACGGATCCTGATGTGGATGTAATTTATATTACAACTCCGCACAACACGCATTTTGAATTTATGAAAAAGGCTGTAAATAATGGAAAACATGTACTTGCAGAAAAATCTATAACATTAAATAGCAGCGAATTAGAAAGCATAATTGATTTGGCAGAGCAAAAAGGGGTAGTTGTTGCAGAAGCCATGACAATATATCACATGCCTATCTATAAAAAGCTTAAAGAAATGCTGGATACGGGAGTACTTGGAAAAGTAAACATTATCACAATGAACTTTGGAAGTTATAAAGAGTATGATATGAACAATCGCTTTTTCAATAGAGATTTAGCAGGCGGAGCGTTGCTTGATATTGGTGTGTATGCACTTTCATTTATACGCTGGTTTATGGAGTCGATGCCTCAAACAATGATGACTCAGACAAAAAATGCACCGACGGGTGTTGATGAGCAGGTAGGAATGCTGCTTAAGAATGACGAAGGGCAGATGGCATCTGTAATGTTGTCACTTCATTCAAAACAGCCAAAAAGAGGAATGATTTCGTGCGAGAAGGGTTACATTGAGATAATGGAATATCCGAGAGCATGGGAGGCTGATATATATTATGTTGAGTCTGACAAGACCGAGAAGATAACTGCAGGAAAGAATGAAGATGCTCTTGTATATGAACTTGAAGATATGGAGAGGGCAATAGGCGGTGAGCCGGAATGTATGCATCTTGATTATACATGGGACGTTATGGGGACTATGACAGATGCAAGGAATTTTAAATATCCGGAGGAAGAATAGAGTAACATAATACTTTGTTTCGGTATTGCATAAGATATTGCAGGAGTTTGGAGAGTGATTTTTAATATTATTAGCGTCATGGAAGTGTTGTCCTACGATAACCGAGTCAACGAGACTGTATATCAATATCAAATATATGCAGGCTGAACTTCTAATATTGTACAGATTAAAAGTTATCAGTTATTGACAAAAAAAACAAGAAAACAATATAATCAAATTAAAAAATAATCGTGTCAGAAATGGGGGTTAATATGAAGCGGGTTCAGACTGACTGTATAATAAAGAAATTGATAAAAAGCGGAACTACGATTTCAACTATGGAAAGCTGCACATCAGGACTTATTGCATCAATGATAACTGACACTGAAGGTGCATCTGCAATATTTCCGGGAGGGTATGTGACGTACCTTAATGAGACAAAGATATTTGTCGGTGTGGATGAGAATATAATAAAAAAATACGGAGTGTATTCAAACGAGTGTGCCAAAGCAATGGCACAAACAGTTAAAAATAAGTTGAACACTGATATAGCAATAGGGATTACAGGGACAACAGGAAACATTGACCCTAATAATGCTGACAGTGTTCAGGGGAAAGTTTATTTTTGTATTATTGTGGGGCAGAAAATAAATTCTTTTGAATTTGATGTTGATGTTAAGGGCATGAGCAGACATGATATTAAACAGTTGTATGCGGACAAAGTATTTGAGAAACTTGAAGAAAGTATATAGTATTTTGTGGCAGACTATTATTGGTTTAAAAAACAGAAAGTGGGGAAAATATGGATATTAGTATGAAATGGCTTGATATGCTTGGAAAGAGAATACGTATTTGTTTTGAAAATGCAACGCATCATGAAGAACTTCCACCGGCGAGAAGAACTGTTTTATGTGTATACGGAGCTGTAAGAGGTGTAGGAGGAATTGACAGCTGGGGAAGTGATGTACAGGAAGATTGCCGCATTGATGCGGGAAAAGATATTGAGTATTCCATTTATATCGGTTGATGTAATGAGTTAACAAATACATGATATAAATGACAAAATAATGTTAAAAAACGACTGCATATTTAAATTATTATCCGATAAAGTGTAATATAATACAAAAAATGAAATATGAGCATAGGAGAAAATTGGAGGTATCAGGGATGAAAGACAAGTATGGAAAAACTCTAATTGCATGTTATCTTGGATTTATTACACAGGCGATAGCAGCTAATTTTGCACCACTGTTGTTTTTGACTTTTAAAAGAACATATGGAATACCTATAAGTGAAATTGCATTTATATCAACGACATTCTTTTTTACACAGCTTTTGATAGATTTGTTTTGTGCAAAGTTTGTTGATAAAATCGGTTATAGAAAAAGTGTTGTTGCATCGGAGATATTTTCGGCAGCCGGGCTTATAGGTCTTGCAGTATTGCCGGAAATTCTGCCAAGTGCGTATGCAGGAATTATAATAAGTGTTGTTGTTTATGCGATGGGAAGCGGACTTATAGAGGTACTTGTAAGTCCGATAGTAGAAGCGTGTCCATTTGAAAATAAAAGCAGTGTTATGAGTCTGCTTCATTCATTTTATTGCTGGGGGTCAGTTGGAGTTATACTTTTATCAACAATATTTTTTGCAGTATTCGGAATAGAAAATTGGCGTATACTTGCATGTATCTGGGCACTTGTTCCTCTTTATAATGTGTTTAATTTTATAAGCTGTCCGATAGAGAGACTGACAGACGAAGGAGAGGGGCTTGGAATAAAAAATTTGTGCAGGCTTCCAATATTCTGGATTGCAATAGTTCTGATGATTTGTGCAGGTGCAAGTGAAATTTCAATGGCGCAGTGGGCATCTGCTTATGTAGAGTCAGCACTTGGTTTTCAAAAAAATGTCGGAGACATTATGGGACCGTGTCTGTTTGCTGTTGCTATGGGAATAAGCAGGCTTTTTTACGGAAAGTACGGAGAAAAAATAGATTTAATGAAATTTATGATAGGCTCAGGGGCACTGTGTCTTGTGTGTTATCTGCTTGCGGCACTTAGCGGCAGTCCGGTTTTAGGACTTGTCGGATGTGTTGTATGTGGATTTTCAGTAGGAATTATGTGGCCCGGAACAATAAGCATAACGTCAGCAAAGATAACATCAGGAGGAACAGCACTTTTTGCACTTCTTGCAATGGCAGGAGACATGGGTGGTTCTATAGGGCCGGCAATAGTCGGATTTGTAACACAGAATGCAGGAAATAATCTTAGAGCAGGTATGCTTGCGGGATGTGTATTTCCGATTGTTCTTATAATATCAGTATGTTTGCTGAAGGCTAATAAAAGATGAAAATATAGAGAGTACATCGGTTTGGAGACTGATGTACTTTTTAGGTATGAGTTAAAAAAAGAAAAAATCAGTGATATATACTTAACGGTTCAGCCTTTCATCTCCTACATATATACAGTATATGAATGCATGGCTATAGTTTTAAACTATGACAAACCTGTATATAAAGATATTATACAAATAAAGCATTTGGATGATAGTATAACCTCAGAGAAAACGAAAAAATAAACAGGAGGTTATACAAATGAGTACGTTAAAAACACCATTTAGATATGATTTTGTTGGAAGCTTTTTAAGACCGCAGAAATTAAAGGATGCAAAAGCTGATTTTGCGGCAGGAAAGATAACACAGGAAGAACTTGATAAAATAATCGATGATTGCGTTCGTGATATAGTTGCAAAACAGAAAGCAGCGGGATTTCATGCAATTACAGATGGAGAATTCCGTAGAAAATTCTGGCATCTTGATTTTATGTGGGGATTTGATGGCGTTGCACATGAGAAAAAAGGTGGCGGAGTACAGTTTAATGGAGAAATGGCAGACCTTGAAGCGACTTATCTTGTAGGTAAGGTTAAGGCAAAAGCACATCCATTTGTGGAGTATTTTAAATTCCTCAAACAGTTTGAAGATGATAATACTGTAGCAAAATATACCATTCCTGCACCTGCACAGATGTATCAGCAGATGATAGTTCCTCAGAATATAGAAAGAACAAGAAAGTTTTATGAGACTGATGATGAACTTATTCAGGATATAGGAACAGCATATCAGGAAGTTATCGGACAGTTTTATGAAGCGGGATGCCGCAATCTTCAGTTTGACGATTGTACATGGGGTGCTATTGTTGGGGATGCTGCAAAACAGAGATATAAATCTCTCGGGCTTGACATTGAGGATGTAAAGGCACAGCTTTTGAAAGTAAATAATATTGCACTTGAGAAAAAGCCGGAGGATATGACAATTACATCACATATCTGCAGAGGAAACTATCATTCAACATTCTTTACAAGCGGACCATATGATTCAGTGGCAGATTATGTATTTGCACAGGAAAATGTGGATGCACTTCTTTTGGAATATGATGATGAGAGGTCAGGCGGCTTTGCACCTCTTGCAAAAGTTTCACCTGATAAGAAAGTTGTACTTGGACTTATCACAACTAAGAAACCTGAACTTGAAGATAAGGAAACAGTAAAGGCAAGAATAAATCAGGCAGCAAAATATATTCCGCTCGATCGTTTATGTTTAAGTCCACAATGCGGATTTGCTTCTTGCGAGATTGGTAATAAAATTACAGAAGAACAGCAGTGGGCAAAACTTGCACTTGTAAAAGAGATTGCTGACGAAGTTTGGAAATAAAAAACAGTTTAATATTCACATATTTGTATTTTGGTATATTTTTATATTAAAGTTGAAAGCTAATAAAAAATAATTTAATATTTTTATAATAAAAAGACAGAGACTTAAAAAGACTACAGTTCACACTATGATGTGACCGGAAACTTTTAAGCCTCTGTTTTTTGTCTTTAGATGCAGAGTAGAAAATGCACGTAAGCAATGTTATAATAAAGAGAGTTTTAGGAGGGATAAACAGATGGATGAAAGGTTAAAAAAACAGCTTGATTTTGCACTGGAAATAGATAAGGAAAAAAATATATTCAGACAAACACATTTGTCTGGTCATGGCAGAAACGAAAACGATGCGGAGCATGCATGGCATATGGCGATTATGGCATATCTGCTAAAGGAATACTCAAATGAACCTGTAGATATAGGAAAGGTTATGCTTATGTGCCTGATACATGATATAGTAGAGATAGATGCAGGTGATACATACGCATATGATGCAGAAAATCTTAAGACACAGAAGGCAAGGGAAGATGCTGCAAAAGAGAGAATTTTTTCTATATTGCCGGAGGAACAAAAAGAAGAACTCATAAAACTTTTTGATGAGTTTGAAGCTTTTGAAACGGCGGAGTCAAAATTTGCTCATGCAATGGATAATCTTCAACCGTTAATATTAAATAACAGTAACGGCGGAGGTGACTGGAGAGAGCATGGTGTGACAGCTAGGCAGGTTTATGGCAGACAGAGCAAGACGAAGCTTGGCTCAGAGAGGTTGTATGAGGTCACGGATAAATTGATACAGGAAAACATCAATAAAGGAAATATAAAAGCTGAATAAGCAGTACGATGGATGAATGTTGTTATGAATATCAGGCAAGGAGGTACAGTTATGAGTAAAAGAAACAAATGGAAACAAATATGCAGTATGTTTATGGCTGTGACGATGATCTTTACTTCACTATATTGGGGTGGGATGAAGGTTTCAGCTGCGACACCGCCTGTAAAGATCAAGGTGACATATGGGCAGACAGAAGCACGAACGATGCTTGCCGATATCAATGAATTCCGAACGTCGGATACAGAGGCGTGGTGCTGGGATAAGACCGATAGTGTAAGGGAATCGTATCGAACCACAGAGTTACAGTATGATTATGCGTTAGAGCGTGTTGCAATGAAAAGGGCAGTAGAGATTGCGCTTTCCTATGATCATACCAGACCAAATGGCACGAAATGTTTTACGGCATATCCGTCCGGATATATGGCAGAGGGAGAAAATATTGCTGCCGGTTATATGAGTGCAGCAGAGGTATTTAACGGATGGAAGGAAGAAAATGAATCTTATGCCGGACAGGGACACAGAAGAAATATGCTCAGTTCTAATTTTAAGGCCGTTGGTATAGGGCATGTCGTATATCAGGGATGCCATTACTGGGTGCAGGAGTTTGGTGATAAGGTCATGGATGGGACGGTTTCAGCAGCGAATGACAGTACGCAGATTGAGGATGTAGATGTTTCATCGTCTTATATCACTGCAGTAAAAACAAATCTGGATGATGTCAGCCTGAAAGTCGGAGAGAAAGTAACGACAGAAGATTTTTCACTTGCAATAAATGTGAAGAATCAATGGGGATATCAGAAGGACTGTGTAATAGAAAATACCTGTACTGCAAAAATTGAAGATGAAACCATTGCAAGTCTGTCGGATGACGGGGTGATCACCGGATTAAAGAGTGGTACGACTAAAATCTGGGTATCCAACCCATTCGGAGATGATTTTTACCGTACGATCACAGTCGAAGAGGGAACGGAATCAAAAGATGATAATACAACGAATCCGGATGTGGGCAAAACAGATATTTCTGTGGAACCGATAGCGGATCAGATATATACCGGTTCTGCGTTGATGCCGGATGTGGTCGTAAAAGCCGGTTCAAAGGTACTCGTAAAAGATGTAGATTATACTGTTTTATACAGTAATAATACAAATGTTGGAATCGCTTCTGTAAAAGTTACGGGAAAAGGAACATATGAGGGTTCTTATACGACGAACTTTAAAATCGTTTCGTGTGCGATAGGACAGGCAGCCTGCAGCAGAATTGCAGACCAGACTTATACCGGGAATGCAATTCAGCCATCCTTTACAGTTACTTATAAAAATAAAACATTGGTAAAAGGAACGGATTATACAATATCTTTTAAGAATAATGTCAATATCGGAACGGCAACCGTTATCATTACCGGAAAAGGAAACTTTGAGGGAAACAAAGAGATAACATTTAAGATTACAGAGCCGTCAGATATTTCGGTAGATGAAATCGCAGACCAGACGTACACCGGTTCTGCATTGAAGCCGGAGATTGTTGTAAAAGCCGGCACAAAGGTACTTAAAAAAAGTGTGGATTATTATGTTTCTTATAGAGACAATACAAATGTAGGAACTGCCACTGCAAAAATAACAGGAAGAGGAAATTATAAAGGCTCTTATACAACGACTTTTAAGATTGTTCCATGTGCAATCAGTCAGGTTACTATAAGAGAAATTGCAGATAAGACATACAGTGGAAAGAAAATTGAACCATATATCAAACTTACCTATAAGAATAAGAGTTTGAAAAGAGGAACGGATTATACTGTTTCCTATGACAACAATATCGATGTAGGAACTGCGACAGCGACTATTACAGGAATCGGCAATTTTATGGGAACAACCGCGGTAAGTTTTAAAATTGTAAAAGGTACTTCTAAGATTAAAGTTAGTGCGATTTCTAACCAGACCTTTACGGGAGTGGAGATTACACCGGAAGTTTCCGTGAAGGAGGGAACGAAAAAGTTAACAAAGGATGTGGACTACAAGGTTTCTTATGCCAATAATATCAATGTAGGAACTGCAACCGTTACTGTTACCGGAATTGGTTCTTATGATGGAACTGCCCGTAAGACATTTCGGATCGTATCCCGTCCGATCAAAGAGGTCAGTGTTGAAAAAATTGATGCTCAGGAATATACAGGGAAGGAACTTACACCGAAACTGAATCTGACTTATAATGGAAAAACATTAACAGATAATGTTGATTATGTGGCTGTATACAGCAGTAATATTGAGCCTGGAAATGGCGTGGTTAAGGTTCAGGGAAAAGGCAATTTTAGCGGACAAAGAACAGTAGTCTTTAAAATTAAAGAAAATAGTCAGTTTTCTAACAGCGGTGACAATCAAAACGATAACAAAGATGAAACCGTTCACACCACAAAAATGACGCTGAACAAGATAAGAGTGACGTTAAAGAAAGGCAAAACTTACCACTTAAAAGTAACGGTAAATGCCGGAAGTGTAGACAAGATTACGTTTACGTCATCCGATAAAAAGGTCGCAACGGTGTCTAAAAATGGTGTTATTAAAGCGAAGAAAGCAGGCAGAGCACGCATTACTGTAAAAAGTGGAAAAAGAACAAAATGGTGCTGGGTAATTGTAAAAAAAATAAGAAAGAAAAGGGTTTTGAAATAAGTCGATTAAAGAAACACCAGTTCCGGGTAAATGCCGGTTCTGGTGTTTTTATTTGTCAATAAGTAAATAATTCTATGCAAAAAATAATAGAAATGTATGTAACTATATGTTAAAATATTTAAAATCAATATGGTGGTTGATGGAATAGTGCATTTATCAGTGAGGTGAAATATGGATATCCGAATAGCAATATGTGATGATGAGCCTAAAATTTGTGCAATGTTAGAAAATATGCTGATTGATATTCTTGAAACAAGAGGTGTGTATTACGAAATAGAACCGTTTTATTCAGGAGAGAATTTATGCGTGGAAATACAACGACAGATTTTTGATTTGATTTTTTTAGATATTGAATTAAAAAAGAAAAGTGGGCTTGATGTAAGCAACTATATACGGAATGAGTTAGGTGATGAAAGTGTTCAGATAGCATACATATCTGCAAAAACAGGATATGCTATGGATCTTTTTGAATTTCGTCCAATTAATTTTTTGGTAAAACCGTTAGAGTATTCAAAAGTGGTTAAGGTTATAGATAAGTTTTTTACAATTACCATGCAGAACAATCAATTTTTTGAATATAAAAAGAGAACAGATTTTTTTAAAATACCCATGTCAGATATTTTGTACTTCGAAAGCAAGAACAGAAAAATACACATTACAATGCTTCAGGGGGAAGATGAATTTTATGGTTCAATGGAAGATGTATATTCAATTGTTAAGAATCACCAATTTTTATATATTCATAAATCAATTATTGTAAATTATAGGCAAATCAAAAAAATTTCCTATGAACAGATAATTATGGTTGATGGAATAGCTCTTCCGATAAGCCAATCCAGACGCTCAGCAATTAAAAAGATGTGCATGAAAATACGAAAAGAGAGAAGATAATGGAATTATTTTTGAATTATTTGACAACTTTTTTTATTAATGCTTTTGAATTATATATTATTTATCGCTATATGACCATCTTTTTCGAAAACCGATGTATAGACACAAGGCTTATGTATATCGCATATGCGGCACGTTTCTTTCTTTCAGTTGATATCAGTTATATAGAACTATATTCATTAGTTAGTGCTGCAATAGCTTTAAGCAGTATTTTTCTGATTTCATTATGTTATTCAGGCTCCTTGCCAAAACGTCTTATTATTTCTGTCTTAATTTATATGTCTTCATTCACTGCGGAGGTAATTGTAGCTATGGCAGTTGGATTAAGTAGTTTTGATGCTTTTGGAAAGGTTGAACAGGGCTCTGTTTTTTTGAATCTTATCATTGAGTTTATTTTTTGGTTGATTTCTTTGATTGTTCATAAATTTAAAAACTTAAGGGGGAATTTTCCAATTCCAAAACCGTTTCTAATAGCTATCGTAGTTATTCCATCTTCGCTAATTTGTTTGGAAATCATTATTTTTTCGCAGAAAATTCTAAACAATATGATGGCAAGAATTTCATTGGTTTGTTTGACGGCTTCTCTTTTTATATTGATTTATTTATATGATTCGCTATCTGCAATGTTTAGAGAACGAACAGAAGCAGCAGTTACTTTGAGTGAAAAAGAGTATTACCATCAGCAGTCTGTCTTGTTAAAAGAAAAATATGAGGAACTACGTCAATATCGTCATGATATGAAAAACCGCATGGTTGTTATGCAACAGATGATCAAAGAAAACCAATATGACAAAGTTTTAGAGTATACCGGAGAGATTGCAGATAAATTAAGTCAAACTTTAGCATACAGTAATACAGGGAATGTAGCATTAGATAGTGTAATCAATTATAAATTAACAAGGGCAGCAAAAAGTAATATTTTGGTTGAATCGAATGTTGTCATTCCAGAAGACATATCTCTTGATGAAGACGATATGATTGTTATATTAGGGAATCTTTTGGATAATGCGATAGAAGCGGTGAATCGTATTGAAACTGATGTAAAAAAATATATTTACATGGATATTGACTTTGAAATGGGTAGTTTGTGGATTTGTATAAAGAACAGTTATGATAACAAGCTATATGTTCAAGAAAATAGATTTGTGACATGGAAAAAAGATAAAACCATGCATGGAATTGGTTTGCAAAGCACAGAATCAATTGTACAGAAATATAATGGATTAATGGAATTTTCTACGGAAGAAAACTTGTTTGTTGTAGATATTTTATTATATTTGTAGGAAAGGAATAACGATTGTAATATATGAAGAATTTATGGCAAGGAAACTTGCCTTTTTTGATGGAAAACTTTAAATTTTGACAAAAGTTTATATAGATTTATACATATAGTCTAAATGAGGTGTTGAAATGTGATAATATAATCTTCGTAACTGCATTCACTATAGAAAAAACTATAATTGTTTGGAGTGTCGAAGTGGTTATTACAATATTCTGTGCAATTTTACAATATAAATTAATAGTAGAAGAGGAAAATGTTACATGAAAAAGTTATATTCGTTCTTTTTATTTGGGGAGCTTATCCTGTTTTCAATAATATTTAGCCAGTCTTTATATGAGGTATATGGATTGAGCCATATTGGAGATACAAAACTTGCTGGGTATAAAATAGATAAAGCATCTTCTGAAATGTTGGGAAATGTGTACGATTACCTCATGAAACAGGATGCAAATATACAAATTATAAAAATGCCACTTTCGCAGGAAGAGACAGATGTTATTAACTATGAAATTTATCACACAAATGTTTCGTCCATTTTTCATTTTCAGGGACTTTCGGATACACAGTATAGTTATTTTATGTTATCAAAAGATGATTTTATAGATGGAACTGGTGTGTTTTATACAAATTTGGGAGAGAAAGAAGTTCAGAAAATGGCAGATGTATTTTCAATAAAAATAGATGATTATGCATCAAATTCATACACATCCATTAAAACAATTCTATATGCAAATGGAATGGATGTATTGATTTTACTGTTCATATCTTTTATTGTGATGCTGATTTATGTTATTTCAAGAAATAAAGAAAATGCAGTTAAAGCTCTGTTAGGTTTTTCTAAACATAAAATTGTATTGAGTCGAATAAAAGAAACTTTTTTAATCGAATTGGTTTCTGTACTTCTGGTTATTATAGGAAATATCATTCACTATGGTGTAATTAGGAAACTCAGTTTATTTTATGTGATATTTTTACTTGGATTCATGTTATTAATATCATGTGTGAATGTCGGCTTGGTCTTTTTGACTTGCATTGGATTAAGAAGGATTCATATTGATACTGCAATAAAAAATCAACGATATTCCCATGGATTGGATTATTCTATACAGATTGGAAAGATTGTATTATTTCTGCTTGTGTCTGTAGCTGTGTCTGAATCGGTTCATTATCATGCTAAGATATCAGAAGTAGAAAAAGATATGGAAAATTACAAGGAATTAAATGACTTTTATTCTTCTTATGGTTTTAATTCAGACGAATACGATAAATTATGCAATAATAATGCTCTATATCTACAGCAGGCAAAACAAGTTAAGCATATGTATCAGGAAAATATGAATCACGCATATGTTATGCAAGATTGTGTTTTAACTGCGTTGGATGAAGGGATGGATGAAGAAGACTTTTATGGAATGAGTAAAGAAAAATTATTTGAATCATATAAAAATAATTATATTGTTGCAAATGAAAAATACCTACAGGAATATATTGACTGTAAAATCATATCAGGTGATTTAAATTGCAATGATTATACCCTGCTTGTTCCCTTGATGTATCAGGATCAGGAGAAAGAATTAAAAACGTATTATAAACTTGTGTTAGAAGATAAAATATTAGCGGATAGTTATTACGGAGAGCAGTCATCAGTAAGTATATCAGAAAATGATATCAATATTGTTTATGTTGATAATGATTATTCAGTAAAATTGCTAAGTGACTACCAATATAATTCAAATATGAACATTGAAATCAAACATCCAATTATTGTTCTTGATACGGGTGGCTTTTCTTCTGTAATATATATGGATATGTTATCAAATTGTCAATTGGCCTATAAAGAAACGAATAAAGGTGATTTTTCTGCCATGTTGGAAAAATATGGTTTGGAAAGACTTTTTTCTGCCAGAACAATGCTGGCACCATTTATGGAAGAAATTAGCGGTTATCAGTTTGTACTTCAGCAGAGCGAGTTATTTATTGCTTTGTTTACTCTTACACTGTTATTTATTATATATATATCGAATCATGTTCATGTGAATGTTCATGCAAAGGATTATGGTGTGAAATGCCAAATGGGTTATAACAGTTTTCGGATATTGAAATCTGATATAGCAGTGACACTTGTTTTGCTTGTTTTTTCTTTAGTTTTGAAATTGATAGATATAAATATTTATGGATATTTGTCATTCGTTATTATAGATTTGGTCATATTATATGTGTTGTACCGAATAAACATATTGCAACAATTATACAAAATTTTGAATGGGGGATGTTGATATGGAAACAGCGATAAAAGTATCTAATCTTGGAAAGAATTTCCATGAAAAGAATGTGTTGGAAAATATTGATTTTGAAGTAAAATTGGGCGAAATGGTTGCGATTACCGGAAAAAGTGGTCGTGGGAAGTCTACCCTGCTAAATATAATAGGACTTATTATGGATAAAAGCAAAGGAGATATTTGGCATTTTAATAAAAAAAATGTGAAACGTAATTCTTATGAGGGTATGTTGTTGAAACGAAATAGAATTGGCTATTTATTTCAAAATTACGGTCTAGTAGAGGAAGAAACGGTTTATTGGAATTTGAATCTTGCTCTGGAGTACAAAAAGATGAAAAAAAGTCAAAAAAAGAAGCAAATTTCAGAAATTCTACAATATATAGGTCTTGGTGATACGGAAAAATATCCGGTATACAAATTAAGTGGCGGTGAGCAACAGAGAGTAGCAATGGCAAGAATTATTTTACAAGGCAGTGATCTTATTCTGGCAGATGAACCCACGGGTTCATTAGATGGAGATAATCGTGACATGGTCATTTCTTTGCTCGCAGAAATGAAAAAACGAGGTAAAGCTGTTTTGATTGTTACACATGATCCATATATTGCAGAAAAATGTGACCGAACAATTCAGTTATGAGAATTTTTAGAATATTGGAGAACTCAGTTCAGATGGGTTCGTTCAAATAAAAGACTCAGATAAGATAAAGAAGGATTCATTGACACCTCTGGATGCTGTAAAAAAATTCTGTAAAATAAACAATATCAAGGTCTTCTATGATAAAATATTAAAATCATAGGAGGTCTTTTTTGGGTTGTTTTGTTATGTCTTAAAAAAGAAAATTCATATTAGATAGTATAAAAAAAATAATGAAACAATAAAATGTGTTATACTGAATTGGTTGATAAAATTATATAAAAATAAGAGGGTAAAATCATGAATATAGAAATCAGAGAATACACACAGGATGATGTTAAGGATATGATAGAAATTTGGAATGAAGTTGTGGAGAAAGATAAAGAAGAGATTATAAAAAAGCATATAACTAATATGAATAAATTTTGCAATGAGAATATAGACTTTGAGAGTGGGAAAGAACAGCTTGAATTGATATATAAATATTATACTAAAAGATTTTCAGATAAGGACATATCATATAAAAATCTCATTGTTTTAAAAAATGAGATAGACGATAAATCATATTATAAGAGCACAAAACACTGGATGAGATATTTTGTATCGTGCAGCGGAAATGAATGGAAAGAATTGTGGAGTGCGTTATTATAATATAATTAGTAAGAAAAGATAAAAGTGATAAGATAAAAGGATAAGTTATAAGTTAAAGTAATATGTAAACTTATAACTTATTCTTTTTTAATAAATTTGTATGAGTTTTTCGTATGAATTTTTTATAAAATCATATTTTTACTGCATTTGTTTATAAGCATTTCCCCAATCGACCATCGAATCCAAAATCTGATTAAATTATACATCAGGGTACTTGAAAAGCTGGTACAAGAACATAAAAATAAATAGTTAAGTTTTAAGTTATATTGGTTGTAGAAAATAAGAAAAAAGGTAGATGTCATATTGGCATCTACCTTAACTAATAAATGAAATAGGTGGGGTGACAATCCCACATCTCTTTAAGACCACAAAGGGCGTGACGGCTGCCTGTTCCGTCCTCAGATTTCATCTATATAAAGTTTATGTTTTTCATGCTTTATTATACACTATAAGTTAAAAAAGTCAATATAATTTATATTTGAATTATTTTCGCTGTGGCCACTTTAACGCAGAGATTGATAGTGCATTGTCAAGCTAGGCGATTTAGTGAAAATAATTTATGTGATTTAACAAAAATAATTCATTTCAACAGAACATAGATTTGCTTGTCACTAATGTGTTATACTGTATAATAAATAGGTAATTGCGAAACTCGCTAAGCTTGTTTGCAATCTTAACTGAAAATAGGGATGAATTTGTGAAAAGCACAAATTCTAAGCTGAAAAGTTGACAAC